>JAYYZV010000090.1:0-9044 GCA_036339975.1 Pseudomonadota bacterium
GATACGGCCATCATTCCTTCCCATTCGGCTAGACGGTCCCACATATCTATCCGGGCAACTTCCTCTGGATCCCGCCCCATCAATGGATTGTCCGGATACAGGGTTTCGAGATACCTACAGATGGTGCTCGCCTCAGCGATCCAATCACCGTCATCTAGTTCCAGCAGCGGCACCCGTCGATGAGGGTATTTCGCGCAGTATGCGTCGCTTAGTTGCCCAGGGTTATCGGGATTGCTGGCTTCTTCTATCTCGATATCGATACCCTTCTCACTAACAAACAAGAGTGCTCGCCTAGGATTAGGCGCAGATAACCAAGTGTAGAGTTTCAAATTCCCGCCCTCCGTTCAGTCAAACGATCAAGCAATTGATCGGTTTGAGAAACCGGCGCAACGGTCAAACTTTCCGACAGCGCCACAATTTACCAGCAGTCTGTCAAATACCCTGCATTTGACTCACTTGCCGTGTGCTATTTGTAATAATACCGTTAAAAAAGAGAGAAGAAATGGGCGCAGGTAGATCGTGCCTGAGATTATATCATCTTTAGGCAGGAGACGGAGCTAGCTCTTTACTCAATCGTCAGACGTCCGACGCCTTTTTGTATCAAAGATGTTTAACAAAAAAAAATACCGGCTGTGTCGTTTCTCAACGATCAACACCGGTATTTTTCTGCGCTGGATAAACTTCGTCCCCCAGCTGTGAAG
Source organism: Pseudomonadota bacterium (assembly GCA_036339975.1). Classification (GTDB taxonomy): domain Bacteria; phylum Pseudomonadota; class Alphaproteobacteria; order MPNO01; family UBA830; genus UBA830. The sequence goes on from JAYYZV010000090.1 coordinate 702, forward strand.
CCTCGCTCCAAACGCCTCGCTATCATTTTTTTGCACCGAGATTCGTCAAAAGCCAGCAGACGATGACGGAATTTATATATAACATCTAATATATTTTACTGATATATTCATAATTAATATGCATGAAAAACTTCAACTCCGTAACCTGAATGTTCGCCAAATGCTGGACCTATTGGCGGTGGTAAACCATGGTGGAGTTACCGCCGCAGCTAATGCCTTAAATGTGTCGCAGCCGGCATTGACACGTTCCATTCGAAAACTCGAAGAAAATCTCGATGTCCAACTTCTGGCGCGGGCGGGGCGCGGCGTCGCACCTACACGCTTCGGGATATCCCTGGCCCACCATGCTCGAACGATCGAGGCAGAACTACGTAATGCGACGCGAGATCTCACCGACTTAAGAAACGTTGAAGTCGAACACTTGGTTATTGGCGCTTCGCCCATCGGCCTTGCGACGCTAGTCGGACCGACCCTTTCAAAATTACACGAACAGATCCCGGAACTGACGGTCGAAGTCCGTAACGATCCCGTGGAAACTCAGCTTGATGCGCTCGACGCCGGTGAGATTGATATCGTTATTGGCGCGCTCGCAGCCCGTGCTGAGGGCGGACATCTTGTCGAAGAAATCTTATTTCAGAACAGACTGTCGATCGTCCTACGTAGCGATCACCCCCTTACTTTACGGCAGCAAATCGGGTTTTCGGACCTAAGAGAAGAAACCTGGATTATTGCTCGCCGGTCCACAGCTATTAAGCAATTGGTAGAAAACGAGTTCCGCTTCGAGGGTACCGAACCACCGGTTTTTGCAATCGAGACAGACTCGATGATGTGCGTTAAGAGCCTGCTATTGTCAGGAAATTTTATTTGCGCCAACCCGGCGGAACTGTTCGCCACGGAGATTGAACGTGGGGTTTTGTCTGTTCTACCTCTGAAATGGCATTCCGGGACCCGGCCCATTGGATTCACACTCCGCGAACACAGCACCATCACGCCAGCACTCTCAAAGCTAATCGACATCCTCCGGAAAGTCGGAGGACAGGTAGCGGGAGAACAACTTAGCCACCTACAACGGCGATCCCCTGAATTTCGATCATCATCTCGGGCTGCGCGAAGCCGGCACAAGTGATCAGCGCACTACCAGGAAAATTGCCGTCGGGGAAAAACTCTTTGCGTAACTCTGTGAATTCCGTGCCATAGCGGGAATCGAGAATGAAAACCGTCATCTGAACGATATCGGCTAACGCCCCACCACACTTTTCGAGAAACATTTCGATATTGGCGAATGCCTGACGCGTTTGTGCCTCAAAATCGCCGTGTAGCGGAGTGCCGTCGGGTTTTTGGGGGGCACCGTAACCCGCTAGCCAGATAATTTTCTGGTCACTACCACTGGTAATGACCGCGGGCGAGAAAGATCGGTTCTTCTGCCATGTGCCGTGAATAAACTCGCGTTTCATGTTGTGCCTCCATCCTGATTAACTGCAGAAAAGCATCTAAGGCCAATTTGCGCGAGCGCGGAATTTTTTTCGGTAGCCATACAACATCCTAAAACTTGCCCCCGGGAAGTTCCGGGGGGGGGGGTGTTTGTTGGTATTCAGAGGGGTACAAAATGTCGGTTTGGGGTACTAGCGTCCATTTTGCCGTCGCGCTGGCTCACAATATATGGCTGGCCGCTTACGCAGCCGCAGCTTCTTCCGCAGCATGGGCGGCCTTGACGCTGTCGCGGGCGCAGCAGCGTTCATAGTAGGCTGCCACGTTCGGGTGGGCCGTCAGGTCATACCGGGCCGGCTTGGTCCAGTTGAGAATGGCAATAGCGTAACAGTCGGCCACCGTAAAATCGTCGCCCATCAGGTACTGTTTGCCTTCGAGTTCCTCGTTCATGTAGCTGAGGCGCACGCCGAGCCGAGCGCGTGCAATATCTCGGTAATCGTTAGGGATACCGGGCAGGAAGATTGGTGGAAGGTTCTTGTGCAACTCGGATCCGATAAAGCTTAGCCAGTCCTGCACCTTGTAGCGTTCGGACGAGCCGGACGCAGGGATCAGACCTTTTTCGGGATGTTGATCGGCGAGATACTGCACGATTACACTGCATTCGCTGAGGCCGGTACCGTCATCCATCTCGACATAGGGGACATAGCCCTTTGGATTGTGGCCCTTGAAATCAACACCGGCGCCAAACTCCTTTTGCTGCAGGTTGACGGCAATGAGTTCGGGCTCGATGCCAAGCTCTCGCATGGCGATATGCGGGGCAAACGAGCATGTGCCCTTGGTATAGTAAAGTTTCATCGATGTTCCTCAAATTTATAGTTTATCTCAGATGGTATTGATGCGGAGACGCACCACGGCGGTCCAAAGCCCTGATTTAGTCTTTTCGTTACGTGACGACAAGAACGCGCAGGCGCCGGTCAGATTGTGGGCACCAAGCCACCACAAGTTTTCTGCAAGCCTATTTTCTTAGAGCATTTTTACTAGGTTGCTGCCGAATACAGAAGGTCGGTTTGAGGCACTTTTCCTCCGTTCGCGTTTATAGATTGAAAAATTTGCGCGCCACGGGCACTTAAACCATATACGAAATACTATCCGGCTACTGGTAACAGCTGCGTATAGGTTCAACAAGGAATGGAACGCAAAAACAGGATAATGACCAAGAAGAATAGCTTTCCGGTGTTAGTTACGGTGATTGCGTTATGCTGCTTGTCAGTATGGCTCGCCGTCGCCCTAACGCCTAACCAACGACTACGACTCGATTTTAGCAGCGTCGAAACAGTCCGTGAGACGGTAGACCTATATAGAGATGCAGGTTTCGATCCGATACGCGATATCCGCAAACCTAATCCCAAGCTGCCTCCAATTTTTCTCACCGGTTTACCGGTCGACATGGCGTCAATACCAAACCCCGATACGCGAAAAGCGATTTTCGTCTCTATCGTCCTACCCCACATTCTTTATGCGAATGAACGCCTCCGCGCAGACCGACGACGTCTTCAGCGGCTTAATAATTATATCAGCCTGGGTCGGACGCTGCGCAGAAAAGACAGCAGATGGCTGAAAAGTATGGCGAATATCTATCGTACCTCTCACATGGACACCGGAAGGCTATTGCGTCAGGTAGATATAGTTCCACCGCGCCTTGCGATCGCACAAGCGGCGCAGGAATCCGGCTGGGGCACATCCCGCTTCGCGCGGGGTGGAAATGCTCTCTTTGGACAGCACGCACCGATCGGAGAAGGCACGATACAAGCGGGTAAAAATGCCAACGTAGCGCTAAAGGCATTCGATACGTTGCAAGCAAGCGTTAGTGAATACATGCGAAACCTAAACCGTCACCGCGCCTATCGTGAGTTCCGTGCTACGCGGGCAGATATGAGGTCCTCGAAGCGGCCTATTGATGCCGTTGCACTGGCCAAAACCCTGATCAGGTACTCGGAGGAAGGTCGGATCTACGTCAAACACTTACGATCATTGATGAACACCCCGGAAATTGCCTCGACGATGAATGCCGCGTTCGCCAAACCACCGTGAACGACAAACAGCATTAGTTCAGCAGTATCGATGACAAATAAGCGCCGCCCCCTGCAACTGACGCGGATAAGACCGTCCCCCAAATAATGTCAACAAAAACCATCTGCAATGGCCAGTTCCGCAGCGTGGCGTAATTCGTCATATCATAGGTCGCGTAACAGAAAAATCCGAACAGGGCACCGCTCACTGTAGCTGCCTTCCAACTTTCGGCACCCCATACGCAAAACCAGACGACACCCGCTACGTAGAACACATAAAATAATGCAGCAGGTAGAAGCCGAAATTTTTCTGCAAGCAGATGTCCGATTTTGTTGCGGTAAAACGTTTTTGCGACGCCCCCAATCCAAGCGAGGTCGATGACCAGAAAAACGATCGCGCAGATTAGCCAGGTCAATAGAAAATCGGTCACATGGTTTCTCCGAATAGCATCATAATTGTTCCAGTATACACAGCCACCGGAAGTCCAGGCCACTCAAGGTCAGTTTCATGTCTTCGGTCGCTCGAGGTCTCTGATCATCTGTATCATTGCCGAAAAATCCAATTCTCCGTCCCTGTTTTCGCAAAACGCTTCGTATAACTGACGTGCATGCTCTCCAAGCGGCGTTACGGCACCCGTTTTGGACGCAGCTTCCTGAGAAAGCGTCAAATCCTTCAGCATCAGCGTCGCGGTAAAACCCGGCGTATAGCCACGATTAGCGGGTGACGTATCCACCATTTCGGGCATCGGGCAATTGACGTTCATCGCCCAGCAGCCGCCTGTCGACGTGGAAATTACGTCAAAAAGAACCTGATGATCGACACCGGCCGCTTCCCCGAGTGCAATGGCTTCGCACGCTCCCGCCATAGAAATTCCGAGTAGCATATTGTTGCATACCTTTACCGCCTGGCCGGCGGACGCTCCCCCGGCGCGAACGACTTTTTTTCCCATGGCCAAGAATATGGGTTCAGCGATATCGATGGCTACACCGTCGCCACCGGCCATGAAGGTCAGCGTCGCCGCTTCTGCGCCGGCCATACCCCCCGACACCGGGGAATCGATCATCGCAATTCCCCTTAATGCCGCCTGTTTGTGAATGTACTCTGTTACACCAAGATCGGTTGTTGATGAGTCCACGACGATCGTATCGGTTGATACAAGGTCGAATACTTTGTCACCATCTGCCAACACGTGACGCACCTCATTTCCGGTTGGCAACATGGCGAAAACGAATTCTGCGTCTTTTACAGCCTCGGGGTTAGATGTGGCCGGGGTAACTCCCCTCGACACCGCCCAATCAATTTTTTCCGGAATTATGTCGTAACCGCACACGTCATGTCCGGCCTTGACCAAATTGGCCGACATGGGACCTCCCATATTTCCGAGCCCGATAAAACCAATTTTTGCCATAAATAAATTCCCTTCTACCGTCGCTTTGCGACGGGTTTCATAATCCGCATAATGCCCCCCAACAAACATCGGTAGCAATGGGAGGGGGAGATGTTCCTTCATAATTACTGGTATGTCGCAGCAACGCCGTCAGAACTCGACGACGATACCCTGCTTGGCCGATGGGTACTGAACGAACCGGTTCTTTTATTCAGAACATCCGACGGCGGAATTACAGCGATGCGTGATATTTGCCCGCACCGCTCAGCACGACTTTCATCCGGTGAGCGCGACGGAGATACGGTCCGGTGTTTGTATCACGGACTTGAATTCGGGCCGGATGGAACATGCATAAAGGTGCCCGGACAGGGCGGCACCCCACCCAGCGGACTAAGGGTAGAGACATACCACGCCGTTGAAAAATGGCGATTGGTCTGGATCTGGATGGGCGATCCCGCTGCCGCTGACGAGAGAAAAATCCCAGACTTTCACTGGAATGACGACCCGGACTGGTTCCCGGTAGGCGATTACATGCATCTCGATTGCCACTACCAGCTTCTTTCAGACAACCTGATGGACCTGTCACATGAGGCCTATGTACATCGCGGTACGATCGGGACTGACGCGGTATCCGAAACCCCAGCCACCGCCAGCCGCGACGGTGACCATGTGACCGTTGAACGCATTATGCCCGAATGTCCAGCCCCGCCTTTCTATAAGAAACTAAAGGGATATGACGGCCTGATTGACCGAATGCACCGTATCCATTTCGATCCCCCGTCCACGATTATGATCGAGAGTAAGTCGATGCCATCAAACAGCAGCAAACAGGATGACGGACTGGAATATCGGGTACTATGTGCGATCACACCCGAATCCGACACCTCGACGCACTTCTTCTGGTCAGTGCCGCGTAATTTCAATCCAGAAGAAGCCGTGACCGAGATGATGTATCAAGGGTCAAAGGCAGTATTCGAGGAAGACATCGATGTCCTAAGCCGACAGCAGGAAGTTCTCAACCGAGTCGCCTCTCAAGCGGAATGGCAAAACATCCATTCCGACGCCGGAGCTGTCTATGCACGCCGCGTAGTCGAGGAACGACTATCAGCTGAAGCCCCTCCAAAATGATCAATCATTGATGAGCGATAGCAGGCGCCTCGGCGTCACCGGTAATTCCGTCACCGCGCATGGCCTCCCCAACGCATCGTCAATGGCCGACGCAACCGCCGCGCCCACAGCGTTAATGCCCCCTTCCCCAGCACCCTTGATCCCTAGAGGATTTAATGGGCTTGGCGCGTCTTCTGTTAGCAAAATGTCGGCCTCGGGCACCTCAGTGGATCCAGGCATTATGTAGTCCGCGAACGTCGATGACAGCGGCTGACCCGACTCGTCGTATGAAAACTCCTCGAACAAAGCACCGCCAATGCCCTGCGCTAGACCCCCCTGTAACTGACCTTCCACCAGCATCGGATTGATCGCGCAACCGATATCGTACGCAATCATGAATTTTTCAACCCTAGTTATCCCGGTCTCCCGGTCGATAGACACCATCGCCGCATGGACACCGTATGGATAATTCATGTGCTTGGTATTATAGCGTCCTTCGGCGGATAGCACCGCTTCACCGGCTGTCGTCATGATTTCGGCGAACGAAATAGAAGCGCCGGATGCATGGTGCCGAGCTTCGCCATTAGTAAAATCAAGGTCTGTAATATTAGCCTGCAATTTCTCAGCAGCGATTTGGGTAAGCTTTTCGCGCAACGCCATACTGGCCAGCCTAGTTGCTTCTCCTGTCATCACCGTGGTGCGCGACGCATGACTACCATATCCTTCGTCAATAACATCGGTGCGTCCATGCTGGACCCTAATCTCCGTGCAGTCACAACCGAGTGTACCGGCGCAGATCTGCGCGATTACGGTTACCACCCCCTGGCCCAGATTAGCAGCTCCGGTAACCACAGTGATCCGCCCCTTAGTATCCAACTCGACCCGCACCTTGTCCGTCGGCCCCAGACCCGATTTTTCGACAAAGAAACCGAGGCCCGCACCAACGCACTCTCCTTTGCGGCGCCTTCTATCAATAGACACTTGAAGGTCTGACCAGCCAAATTTGTCGAGTGCCTTATCAAGCAGTCCGGCGTAGTTTCCGGACTCTAGAACAATATCGACTTCCAAAGCATCGAGCGGCCGGGAATAGGGTATTGCAGCCGCAGGCAGCAGGTTGCGCCGGCGTACTTCGATTGGATCAATCCCAACGCGGGCGGCTATGGCATCCAGCAGACGTTCGCGCACGAAGGTACCTTCATAGCGACCAGGTGCACGATAGGTCGCAGCCGGTGTTTTATTCGTCAGCCGAACATGCCCGGCAACGCGATAAGATGGAACCTCGTAAGGCCCCAGCAACAGACCCGCGGTCATATCCGGAACCCGGACACCGTGCGTTCGCAAATATCCACCTTGATCGTGGAAAAATACGTTGTCGATCGCCAATATTCGGCCGTCTCTGTCGATCGCCGCCCGAGCCTTGTGGGTCTGTTGGCGCGACTGATTGGCAGTCAAAAGGTGTTCCCGCCTGTCCTCAACCCAGCGTACCGGACGCCGGAGCCGTAAAGCGGCGGCACAGATCACGAAATCCTCGGGATACAGCTCGCCTCGAATTCCGAATCCGCCGCCAACGTTACCTTCGAACAGGTTAACGTTGGCCGGATCTAGTCCAAGGGTGCGCGCGATCTGGTCCCGGTTGGGGTGCGCCCGTTTAGTAGCCCCGTAATACTCTAGCCCGCCGCTGTCCGGGTTGATCCGCGCCAACCCACCGCGGCATTCTAGCGGCACACCTGAATGCCTACCGGTACGTAGTTCCAACTCGACCACGTCGTCAGCGGTCGCAAAGGCGGCATCGACGTCACCATATCCCTTTTCAATGACCGTGACCTCTGTGCTGTAACCCGGCGCGAACTCGCTAGATGCTGCAGTTGCATCCGTAATCGGGGGAAGCTCTTCGGTATCTACCCAAATTTGGTTAGCAGCGTCTTCCGCCGCGTAAAGGTTGTCAGCAAAAACCACCGCCACCGGCTCACCTACATACCGCACGCGATCGGTGGCAAGCACCGGCTGTCTGTAGGGCTCCAGACCCATATATTTAGTTGCACGAAATTCTATTGGCGGTATTTCGGCAACATCCTCTGCAGTCCAGACGCTATGTACGCCAGGTAGTGAGACGGCCGTTGAAATATCGACGGAGCGCAACTTTGCGTGGGCCACGTTCGACCGTACAACACGCATATGCAATGTGTCCGGAAAAGACCAGTCAGCTGCAAACGTTCCCTGGCCGCCTAAAAGCGGCCAATCTTCAAGGCGCAATACTCGCTCACCGATAGGCCCCTTTTTCACATCTGTCATACCGCCAGCGCGTCCAAAACCCAGCGCGAGGCAGCCATCAGAAATTGGTCAGCCCGATA
>JAYYZV010000091.1:0-10760 GCA_036339975.1 Pseudomonadota bacterium
AAACTGGTGCCCGAGATCAAGATAGCGGTCGCTCATGGCCAGATAGGCACTCGCCGGCTGGAAGACGTGATGACCAATTTCTACGAAGGGAGCGTAAATCTCTTGCTATCGACGCAGATCGTTGAATCCGGTCTGGATATACCCAGCGCAAACACGATGATAATCCACCGCGCCGACATGTTCGGTCTGGCGCAGCTGTATCAGCTGCGCGGTCGGATAGGGAGGTCGAAGTTACGCGCATATTGTTACCTGACACTCCCTGGTGATCGAAAGTTGACTGATGCGGCAAAGAAACGGCTCGAGGTAATGCAGTCCCTCGATACTTTGGGTGCGGGTTTCACCCTTGCCAGCCATGACTTAGATATCCGGGGGGCTGGGAACCTACTCGGTGCCGAGCAGTCCGGACATATTCGCGAAGTCGGCGTCGAGCTGTATCAGCACATGTTGGAAGAAGCCGTGGCCGCGGCCAAAGGGGTCGAAAACGACTCAGACGACGAATGGAGCCCGCAGATCAATATCGGGGTTCCGGTCCTTATTCCTGATAAATACGTTTCGGATCTTGGCGTTCGGCTCGGTTTATACCGCCGTATCGCAGAGCTGCAGAGTGCAGAAGAAACTGATTCCTTCGCTGCGGAATTGATTGACCGGTTTGGCCCTCTTCCTGGTGAAGTAGAGAACCTTTTGCAGGTCGTGGCGATTAAACGGTCGTGCCGAGAAGCAGCTATCGAGAAGATAGACGCGGGGCCGAAGGGTGCTACGCTGATTTTCCGCCAGAACCGTTTTGCCAATCCTGCGGGGCTCGTTGCCTTTGTGACGGAAGATGTGGGGCGGACGAAGCTTCGTCCGGACCATACCTTCGTAGTTCGGCGGGACTGGTCACGGGCCTCCGACAGATTGCAAGGTGTGCGGGTGCTGGCGGCAAAATTGTGCGAAATTGCCGGAGACGCCGCGGCGGACATGGAGACAGTTTGAAATGAAAACGAACCGGTCGCTGTTTTTTGAGGATTTCGAGGTGGGCCAGGTCATCGAAACCGGATCTCATACCCTACAGGAGAAAGAGATAATTGAATTCGGGTTGAAATACGCGCCTCTCCCCTATCACACTGACGCCGAAGCGGCAAAGGAAACCAGTTTCGGCGGGCTGATCGCGGCGGGCTATCAGACAGCGGCGATGACATTTGGGCTTTTTGCACGGACCGGCGCGCTGGCGGAGAGCGGAATGGGGTCTCCGGGTGTTGACAGCCTGCGTTGGAAACGCCCGGTGAGAGCCGGAGACACACTTCATGCCCTTGCCAATATTCTGGAATTGTCACCAGCTGAAAAAGAAGGTGGTCACGACGCGGTTCGGATTCGGTATGATACACTTAACCAGCATGACGAAATTGTACTGACACTAACCAGTCTGCATTTTGTCCGACGCCGCCATAACAATTAACACGGTAGATACATGTCCGACACACTTCCCATTAGACTCGCGGCCGGCTCCGGCCCCACATTCGGCGTTGACGATTTATCTTGCGCCGCGGCCACTACGCTTGGTCTTTGGAAAGACGAAGGCCTGGATGTCACCTGGACGCCTGTTCATGGTGGTGTTGCCGCCATAAATGCAGTGCTCGACGGAACCGTCGATGTTTCTTACGGCGGATTGGGTCCTCTGATCAAGTCACGCGCCGAAGGCAATCCGGTCAGGGCGATTGTGTCCATGGCGAGAGGGCTGGCCCAAAACCTGATAGTTCAAAACCGTATCCAGACACCCGATGATCTGCGCGGTGTTTCATGGGCTCTGGACGGCATGAATGCCCTCAGCCATCACATGGCGCGACTGACTGTGCGTGCCCTTGGCATCGACGAGGCAGACATCGACTGGCAGGTCGTAGGGCCGCCGCCGGAACGTATCAATCGGTTGCTAAACGGATCTATCGATGTGTCTCTTATCCGGGTTGAAGAAGCGATTTCACTGAGCCTCGAACACGCCGACAAAGTTCATAATTTATTGGGCTTCGCCCGGCTTAAGGAGCTGGTACCGGTTCAGCCACACGGAGTGCTGGGAACGTCTGAAGAGTACGAGGCGGACCACAAGGTCGAGCTGGGGCGACTGAGTCGTGGCATGATCCGCGCTTCACGTGCGTTGCACGACGATTATGAAACATTCCGCAAAGTCTATGATGCCAACGTTTCAGTCCCTGTGCCGGATGACCGCATTTATGAGATCTGGAAACAAGAACACTTGTCTGGCGGTTTTGCAGTCAATGGTGAAATGTCTGAGGATCACTGGATAGCGCAGATGAAAGTGTATCGCGAATTATATCCGGATCTCCGTAGAGTTTCTCAGGATGAAATCTTGCCGCGTGTTTTTGTCGCGAGCGCCCTCGATACCCTAGGCCGTCATGAAAGTGGTTTTGACACCACCTGATCAGGCTGTCACTGGCTGGTCGCGTTTTTGCTGATAGGCGTTTGCAATCAGGCCGCTGACTAGTGCGCAGACACTAAGGGTAAAGACGACTTCAATCATTGGGAAAAATGTCTTGTCATATAGTGAAGAGATAAACAGTGACGCGATGGCGGCTGCCGAAAAATGCAGAAACATAACAATTCCGGAGGCCGTTCCGGTTAAATCGGGGTCGGCGTTAATCGCTGCAGCCTGCGCGTGGGGCATAGCAAGTCCCTGCGCCACGCCAATAAGTGCTCCAGGCAGAAACAGCGCCAGCGGCTGATCAGGAAAAAGGAACACGGCTATAGTGAGCAACTCCACGGTGATAATGCCGGTAAGGCAGCCAAGGATCACCATGTACTCAGTTGTTACCCGATTACCCAAACGTCCGGAAATAAAGTTGCCACTCATAAAACCGAAGGTCAGAAGCATAAAATAGAGGCCGTATTCTCCAGAGGTACCATTATAGTGGTCGTTCATTAGGAACGTCGCGTAGGCGGCTAGTGCAAAAAAAGCTCCGGACGTGAATGCAGGGACGAGCGCGTATCCCAAAAAAACAGGGTTGCTTATAAGCCGAGTGTAATCTCTGGCAAGTGTGATGAGACCTTTACTCTTTTTTCGACCATGATGGGTTTCATGGATCACCAGGCCACCAAGAAGTATTACGAGTAGTGAAATTCCGGTCGCGAAATAGAAAACGGAATTCCAGCTGAATAGGTCGGATATAGCGCCTCCGATGGGTGGCGCCAGGGTAGGCCCTAGCACGTAGGCGGTCGTGATATACGCGATTACCTGCGCCAGTTTTTGGGGGCCGTAGACGTCACGGGCGATAGCCCGTGCAAGTACGACGCCACACCCGGCGGCAATCGCCTGAAGTAGACGTCCGGCAAACAGAACCTCGAAGCTGGAGGCAACTGCGCATAACGCGGACCCGGCGACGAAGAGCCCAAGGCCAAACATCAGGACCGGTTTTCTGCCAAACCTGTCGGACAAGGTGCCGTATGCTAGCGTGCCAAACGCCATTACGAACAAGACTAGGCTAAAGGTCAGGGTTGTCAGGAACGTGGACACGCCGAAAGCCTTCTGGATTGTCGGCATAATCGGGATATACATATGGACCGCCAGTGGTCCGATAAGCGTAATTGTCACCAGCGCTGCCAGAAATACGATGCCTGGTTTTTTTTCGCTCGTCTGTGCGGTCGTGTTCAGGATACGAGGTCCCGCCGAAGGACTTTTCCAACCGGGCTTTTGGGGAGAGCGTCGGTGAATTCGACAACGTGGGGGGTCTTATAGGGTGCAATTCGGCTGCGAACCGATTCCCGGATTTCTTCTGAAGTGCCGTTGGTGGCCGGTGTCCCATCTTTCAAAACACAGACAGCGCGGATGCGATTGCCGATTTCAGGGTCCGGCAATGGGACGATGCAGGCCTCCGCAATTGCCGGATGTTGGCGCAGTACATTTTCGATTTCATAAGGTGAGATAAATATCCCGCGGCTTTTGAAGCAATCATCGCTGCGGCCGGCAATGCGGAAATAACCGTCCGGGTCTCGCGATGCGAGATCACCGGTGTGGTACCAGCCGTCGTGAACGACTTCGGCTGTCTTCTCCGGATCTTTGTGATAGCCGAGAAAGAACCCAGGATTGTCGGCCTTGATCAGAAAGTGCCCGACTTCACCGTCGGCGATCTCATTATAGTCGTCATCAAGCACGGCGACTTCCGTGCCGGGTATAGCCAGGCCGATCGAGCCCGGGACGACCGGCTTTCGAGGCCCCTGCCCCAACACCATCTGCATTTCGGACACCCCGTAATGTTCCCATATTTCGCATCCGATGCGGTCTTTGAATTCTTGCCAAGTCGTTGCTTCTAGTGCTTCTCCCGTCGCATTGCAGCCGCGGAGCGACGACAGATCAAATTCCTTTTCAACACCATTCATGGCGAGGATGCGTCGGTAAACGGTAGCGACGGAATACATCAGCGTTACCCTGTGCTCCTGGATGGTCCATAGAACGTTCTGTGGGCTGGGTCGGTCTTCCAGGATCACGCCGGTAACGCCGTTGCGTAGTGGGAACATTAGGTTGTGGCCAAGAGCGCTAATGAAACTCCATTCTCCTGTCGCGTAGACGCGGTCGTCAGGTTCCGGCGGCAGGCGCCAGGCGTTTGAATCCCCCAATGCGATAACCCATCTGTGAGCGTGGACTATACCTTTGGGACGCCCCGTGGTTCCGGACGTATAGACAAAGAATGCGGGATCGTCCGATGCGGTATCGGCGGTCTCGTATTGTTGGGATGGTGCATTAGCGATCAGATCTTCATAGCCGGCATGACTTTTTACTTCGTCCTGCGCGAGAATGATTCCGGCCGGGAGCCTCTCCTTGAGATTCAGAAGTGGTTCGGCCAGAGATGGGAGTGTGACGGCCGCCTGAGCATCGGAGTGGTTGATCACATAATCGACTTCCTCCTCGCCGAGCAAGGAATTTTGCAGTACCGGTAGCGCCCCGATTTTGAACAGTGCCTGAACGGTTTCGGCAAACTCGATGCAGTTGTGCATACGTACCAGCACCGGCATGTCCCGTTGGATGCCAAACGTCCTCAATCCGTGCGCGAGACGGTTTACACGATCAGAAAACTCACCAAATGAAATCTCACCTCCATCCCAGACGAATGCTATTCGGTTGGAATACCCACGTTCTTCAAACCGATCGACAAGTTCGCCGGCAATGTTCATCCGTTCGGGTATCTGCCGGTATTCGGCAGGTGGAGAAGTCATTTCTGATCGCGGCCCCACGGTGGATTATCGTAATATGGTCCCTTGTAGTCTGCCTCTCGTTTCTCGAGAAAGGCTCGAATGCCCTCACGGCAGTCGCCGGTCCGGGTGATTTCCTGGATGGCGGCGAATTCCCGGGCCCAGCCTTCGTCCGTCCGGTTGTGGTTCCAGTACATCCGCACCAGATCCTTCGCATAACGCACCGAAAGATAGGGGTTGGACGCAATTTGAGCCGCATAGGCCAAGGTTTCATTTATCAGTTCGTCATGGGGAAAAATCTTTTCCACCAAACCGATTTCAAGCGCTTCCTTCGCTTCGATGATTTTGCCCGTCAGGATCATATCCAGTGCTCTGCCGACACCGACGAGTTTCGGCAGGTTCCGGGCGCCGCCGGATTCTGGGAGGAAGCCCGCCGGGACAGCAACTTCGCCAAGCTTGGCCTTGTCGGAGGCAAAACGGAGATCGCATAGAGTGCATATCTCAAGACCGATGCCGACTGCCGGGCCATTAATCGCCGCAATCACGATGCAGGGTAAATCCTCGAATTTCTTAAAGGCCCGCTGCAGAACCTGATGACGCAAATCGTTGAAGAACAAACTCGCAATTTCCTTGTAGGCCCCGAAATTGCCAAAATCGAATTCTTCTTCGCCGGCACCGAGGGGCCCGGCTTCTGATTTCAGATCACCGCCGGCGGAAAAGCCCCTACCCTCGCCAGTGATGATCATCACCTTGATATTGCTGTTGTGGGCGATCTCGTCACACAGAATGTCGAGTTCGACACGCATTCGGACGTCGACGGCGTTCAAGAAGTCGGGCCGGTTTAGCGTCAGCATACCAATCGACATTTCGCCGGGTTGGTTCGGGTTCTCCCGGATTTCCCATTTGAGGGCCTGGTATTCCATTTTTATTCTCCCTTGCGAATTCAGGTGCCTACTTTTAGCGGAACCGTCAGGCCCCGAAGGGCCGCGATAACACTCAAAGCGGTAATTTTTCCGGTGCCGGGGTTTTCCTCCGACGGCACGTTTTCGATACTAAGGCTGAAGCGTGCGCTGTCAGCCTCCACTTCTATGCGATGTGTATTCCGGTCGAGTGCCGGATCTGCCCATATTTGAAGCTTCGTCCGGTCCACACCGATCCCGGCCATGCCAAGCGCCGCCGCAACGTTAACGTTAGCGGGAAAACCCGCGGCACCTTCCCTAGCGGTGCCTTCGAATACCTTCATTGGTTCGTCGAGGTTCTCGATGGAAATACCGTGTTCTTCCAGATAAGGCGCTCCGATCAGCGAAAACGGTGGTTTGCGCGTGATCATGGTGACGTCGTGAATGCTGCCCTCGGCGGCGGCGCGCACCGCATCCAGGCCCAATAACGCCCCGGTTGCAAGAATGATCTGTGCGCCATTTTCCCGGGCAATATCGACAACATTGGGATGGATAAGCAAACCGGCACCGCTGACGGTAATCAAAGTCCGCCCGGCTTTAAGAGCAGGTTCCGCGATGTCCCGAAACGCTGCCTTCGGAACGCATTCGACGATTACATCACAAAGATCGGCTAGATCCTGAGGGCTGACGACCGGTATGGGGTCGCAGAGGCCTTTCATATTGCGTTTGGCTTTTTCCCGGTCACGCGAGCAGATTGCGGTCAGCTCCAGCCCATCAATGCCCTGTTGTAGAGCTGCCGCTACTGGCTTCCCGATGGTTCCAAATCCGGCAATTCCGACTTTCAAGTTTGTTCTCCCTTTCCACGTGACTCGCAACAGGCTTACCGCCAAAGTGCACGCGCATCAAACCTTTCAACATGGCTGTTTTACATGACCCTCCTTTTTATGTGTGATGGCGAAGACCCCGATATCTGGGCGGACGCGTTGCGGACGGAAATTCCGGACCTCGATATTCGTTTCTGGCCGGATGCCGTCGGCGATCCGGAAGATATCGATGTGGTATTAACCTGGCAGCCGAAACGCGGTGTGCTGGCGAAATTCCCCAATCTGAAGGCAATATTGTCTCTGGGTGCCGGCGTCGAACACGTGCTGCGAGACCCTGAATTGCCGGCGGGCTTACCCGTTGCGCGGCTGATAGATCCCGGCTTGATATCAGGAATGATCGAATTCGTTACCATGGAGGTTCTGCGTCATCACCGGCTCGAACCGGCTTACCGGGCACAACAATTGAAAGGGGAGTGGAGATTGTTGAGACAGACCCTGTCGCAGGATCGGCGTATTGGTATCCTAGGACTGGGACATTTGGGGCGGTCCTGCGGCGAAATGCTCGGCAGGTTTGGCTTTCCCGTCGCCGGATGGTCAAGGTCTGAGAAAGATATTCCGGGGATTGAGAGCTTCAGCGGTGAAGACGGCCTGTTTTCCCTGCTGGAGCGGAGTGACATTCTTGTTTGTCTTTTACCGCTGACGCCGGAGACCGAAGATATTTTGGATGCAACGACGCTGGGTGCCCTGCCTAGCGGTTCGGTGCTGATTAACTCAGCGCGGGGTAAACATGTGGTTGATGACGACCTGATCGAAGCATTGGATAGCGGTCATTTGTCGGGGGCGACGCTTGACGTGTACCGGCAAGAACCGCTGTCCCCCGATCACCCCTTCTGGGGCCATCCGAAGATCATCATGTATCCTCATGCTGCGGCGTGGACCCTGCCGGAATCCGCAGCTCCGGTAATCGCCAACAACATCCGCCGCGCCAGCAGGGGCGAACGGCTCGACGGCGAAATTGATACCCGGCGGGGCTACTGAGGCATCCGCGCGATCAAATCGCGGTTAACGGCCCTTATATACAGGTGGGCGTTTTTCTCGGAAAGCTCGGACACCTTCTTTGTGATCCTCAGAGGTGATTAGTACCGACTGGCCGATCCGTTCAAGAATGCGCCCTGATGCCATATCAATGTTTTCACAGGTATTCATTATGGCCTTGGCCAGACCCATCGCCATTGGCGCCTTAGCAACAAGCTTCTCTGCCAGAGCCTGCGCCTCTTCCTGCAGCTTTTCTTTGGGGACCACCCGTGTCACTAGGCCGAGCTCTGCAGCTTTCTGAGCGTCGATGAATTCCCCGGCAAGCACCAGTTCTTTTGCCCATCCCGGTCCAATAAGGCGGATAAGGCGAGAACACCCGCCTGACCCAGGTATAAGGTTGATGTTTCCCTCGGTGAACCCGAAGCGTGCATCCTCCGAGCAAATTCGGAAATCGCAGGACATGGCAAGTTCGAGACCACCACAGGCACAGATGCCTTGTGCTGCGCAGATCACCGGAATTTCTATTCTTTCCAGTCGGTCAAAGAAATCGTGGATCCAACGATATTCGATACGGAAGCGTTCAGTCGGAAAGTCCTGTTCAAACCAGGACACGTCCGCCCCCGCGCCAAAAGCCTTTTCGCCCTCGGCGTTTACGATGATAACACGAATGTCGTCATTGGCCTCAATACGCCGCTCTATCCAACGAAAATCTTCCTTCATACCCTCGTCGAAGGTATTGAGACGTTCCGGTCGGTTGAGCGTAATAGTCAGAATTTGATCGGAGATACTAACTTTGAGCGCGTTGAAGTCGTGGTCAAGAATGACGTCGTTGGTTTCGGTAATCATTTATGGGTCCCTCGGTAGATGTTTGTATAAAAAACCGCCGGCTGCTCATCGGAGGGCCGGCGGCGGATTACCAGTCTTTACGAGCGTGTTAGCGCTGCATCGAGAGCAGTATTTCCTTCGTGCTTTCTGCAAGTTCGCAGTTGATTTCATCGAAGGCAGGCATAGGTGGGAACATGAGACCAGTTCCCTGCATATGACCACGCATCTCTTCGAGATAACGGTTTACGATATCTTCCGTCTTGTTTCTCTTTAGCCCATGGGCGAGGCAGAAATCGTTGTCCGCTCCTTCCAGCCTCCCAAAGGCACGTTTAAGACAGTTCGGCATAACGCGATCGAAGATTTCCTGGAAAGCCGCAAGTTGATCGGGATCCTTCGCAAACTGCTTGAGATTTTCGACGCCGTTATCATAATGATCCTCTTCGTCTTCCAGGACTTCCTCTTGGCTTGCCCCCCAAGGCGTATAGCTTGACTCGCGATACTCCATAATTTGATGACTACCAGCCCGGTCAACCGTGAAATTAAAAACGGCGATATCGAGCCAGTTGTCGAGGTTCAGGCCCCAGAATTTTTCTGCATCGGGGCGTCCGGCAATAATTTCTTCGGGATCTTCACCGAGGTCGGTCAAAAGGTCGTAAAGGCCTCGGCTATGCCGAGCTTCTTCCGATGCAAATTCCGCTGCTAGCTCCTTCTCCTGCCAGTTCGGTGCGGCCGAAATCGCTCGGCCGAAGACCTCGGCGGTCGCAGTCTCGGCGTAAATCTGACGGGTCATTAGTCGCACCAGCATTTCTCTATAGTCGCCGGGGGCCTCTTGCGGGGTGTTGATGGTTTCTGTTGCAAGCGGTGCTGCGGTGGCCATCGATATATCTCCGTTTATTATTTCAATCAAAGCCGGTGACGCGTTGATGACAGCGTACCACCGGATATTTTTCACTATTTGAACTTAATTTGGCACCGACTAAGATATAAATCAAATCACTGTTTATTATATAAGTTATAATTTTGCCCAATATCCGGAACACAGATCTCAACCTATTAACCGTTCTCGATGTATTGTTGTCTGAGAGAAGCGTCAGCCGCGCCGCAGAGCGCTTGAATCTCTCACAACCGGCGGTAAGTGGTGCTCTGAAACGTCTACGAACCGCCTTTAACGATCCCCTGTTCCTCCGCGCGCAACAGGGAATTCGTCCAACTCCCTTTGCACTCGAACTGATTGGACCTTTAAAATCGGTCCTCCAAGATATCGATACGATTTTTGCTACAGCTGAATTTGTTCCTGAGACAGCGGAAGTAACATTTACGATTGCAGCGACGGATTACGCCCAAACCACTTTTCTTGCTCCCCTAATCAACCGGATGAGCGCTATTGCCCCCGATATCCGATTTTCTGTGGTTTCGACGGATGCGCGCCGTATGACGGAGCAATTGGACCGTCAGGAAATTGATTTTGCCGTCACAATTCCAGAAATGGCGCCGACCAACTGCCAGTCAATTGAACTTTTTGAGGATCGCTATGTTTGCGCACTGGATGCAGGCCACGCTTTGGCAAAAAACAAACTCAGTCTCGACAAATTTTGTTCTCTGGATCACGTATTGGTTACTCCATCAAGTGACGGATTCTTTGGTCCTACAGACGAGGCGCTCAGCAGGTTGGGACGGGAACGCCGTGTGTCTGTAACAATCCCAAACTTTTTAAGTCTGCCAAGCATTCTCAGGGGGAGTGATTTAATAACGGTTGCGCCGGAACGCATTTTGCGCCCCTTTGAAGGTTCGTTAAAAATATTTCCTCCGCCCTTTTCATTGCCGGCGTTTCGTATGATCGGGGTTTGGCACGATCATTCGGACAAGTCTCTGTCACATGCCTGGTTGCGTTCTCAGATGACTGAATTGGCGGCAGAACTGTCTTAGCCTTTTGCTTTCTACATTAAATCGCGACCTGAGGGATATCGCCTTAATACATTTCTTCCGCAAAAAATCCGACATA
>JAYYZV010000092.1:0-40130 GCA_036339975.1 Pseudomonadota bacterium
CGTAACTTTGGCCGATGCCGAGGGCCTCGGGGCACATGCACTCGCAGTTTCGATACGGCTAAGAAAACGTTGACGGCAAAACAAGAGGACGTGTCGGAGGAGCGGAACAAACTCTTCGATGTCCGGCTGGACGACCACAACTTCTTTGCGGACAACCCGGAGGTAGAGCATGAGCGCCGGATTGCCATATCTGATTTGCTCCAAGATAACAGATTTGAAATCGTTGGTAGAAATCTCGGGCCGTATGCACTTCGCCTCAATCGAAGGGAAAGCCGGTTGATATTCGAAATCACGGCGGATGACGGTCACCATGTTGCCGATATTTTTATATCCTTGCTATCTTTCCGGAAAATCATCCGTGATTATTTCACGGTTTGTGAGAGCTACTACGAAGCTATAAAAACCGCACCGCCCGCGAAGATTCAGGCTATTGATATGGGTCGGCGTGGTTTGCACAACGAAGGTGCCGACCTTTTAAAAGACAAACTGTCGAACCAGGTCGACGTCGACGACCGGACTGCGCGCCGCCTATTTACTCTTATCTGCGTATTGCACGTGCGGGTGTAAGCAAGATGGCAAGTTGTCCATCCAGTATTTTATTTGTGTGTAGCGAAAATGCTCTTCGATCGCCAATGGCCGAGGCGTTGGCCAAGGCCGATTATGGCAAGAAAATCTTTGTCGACTCCGTTGGCGTCCGTGATGGCGTTCTTGATCCCATGGCGGTCGTCGTTATGGATGAGATTGGAATTGATTTATCGCATCACAAGCCTAAGCGACTGGATGAACTGATGGATACGTCATTTGAGGTAATTGTAACGTTATCTCTACAAGCACAGGACATGGCGGTTAAGTTGAATAGTGTTAATGCATCGGAGGTCGAATACTGGCCGACGCCCGACCCCTCTTTAATGGAGGGTAACCGGAATGAGCGTCTAGCTGGCTACCGTGATCTGCGTGAATATTTAACTAGGTGCCTCAAAAAACGCTTCGCACTGCATGCTCTTTGATCCGTGTATTCGGTGCTAAGATACACTTGTTTCTGTATACCCCTTGACCAAATGCCCCCAAGGAAGCACTTTCGCGCCAATTATGCTCGAAGCCGGGAGATCCGATGCCTAAAGAAGACCTTATTGAGTTTGCGGGAACAGTTCTTGAGCTGTTACCAAACGCAATGTTCAGGGTGAAACTGGACAACGAGCATGAGGTGCTCGCACACACCTCGGGTAAGATGCGTAAAAATCGCATCCGAGTGCTGGCCGGCGACCGCGTCAATGTCGAAATGACGCCGTACGACCTGAGTAAAGGTCGCATTACCTTCCGCTTCAAATAGACCAATGGTCCGGAAACCCGGGCCACATCGGCTTGTTCTTGCTTCTGCGTCGGCGCGACGCAAAGAACTTTTGGCCCAAATCGATATCGTGCCGGCAGAAATCCGACCCGCTGAAGTTGATGAAACACCAAACCAAGGTGAGAAGCCCGGGGCTCTGGCCAGACGTTTATCTTGCTTGAAAGCGGAGGCTGTCACGTTAAATGACGCTGACGCTTGGATTCTGGCTGCCGATACGGTTGTTGGGGTGGGCACCCGTGTCCTTGGCAAACCGGAGGACGTACTTCAGGCCCGGAAATTTCTCGAGTTTCTCTCTGGATGCCGCCATAAGGTTTACAGTGGAATAACGGTCATTGCGCCGGAAACCGCTCCGGTCACCCGGCTTGTGACCACGACAGTCATATTCAAGCGGCTGGAGGAACGTGAAATCAGCCACTATATCGAATCCGGAGAGTGGCGAGGAAAAGCCGGTGGCTATGCGATACAGGGTGCTGCAGGGGCCTTCGTCCGGACGATGAACGGCTCTTATTTCAATGTTGTCGGATTACCACTTTATGAGACGTTATCGCTTTTACGAGGGACAGGCTATGTCCCGCCGAGGTAGCCGGATATGGACAAATTCCCTATGAGCCAAGAACTTTTTATAAACGTTACTTCTGTCGAAATCCGCGCTGCACTGATGGATGAGGGCAGGATGTTAGATCTGATCGTCGAACGTCGTGAACGGGCGAGTCTTGTTGGCAATATTTATCTCGGCCGGGTAGAACGCGTGATGACGGGCATGGAGGCTGCTTTTATAGATTTGGGATTGCCAAGGTCAGGGTTTCTCGGACTTGACGGAGGCAAACGTCGCAGTGGTGAATCGGATGTACCGCTACATGAGGGAGAAACGGTTATAGTTCAGGTGGTTAAAGATGCTATTGCGGGTAAGGGTGTGCAACTCTCCCGACGCCTCACACTGCCGGGTCGGTTTCTTGTCTATGCTCCACTGCAGGAGAGGGTGAGGTTGTCCCGCCAAATCGAGGCGGGTGCTGAGCGTGATCGTCTGACCGATCTGATGTCGAGCCTTGCTGATGAGGAAGAAGGGTTCATCGTCAGAACGGCGGCTGTTGGAGCCAGTGAGGATGAACTCAAAATAGACCGTGACCAACTAAGAATAACATGGGCAGATATTGTTGATGAGAAGGAGGGTTTGATTCCTCCTGCTTGTCTGCATACCGATATTGACCCGGTATTGAGGGTGCTGCGGGACAACGCTTTGGACAACATCGATGAGATCAAAGTAGATGACGGTGCGGCTTCAGAGTCTGCTCGCAAATTTTGTGAGAGTGTCATGCCGGGGATGGCAAAGCTTGTGCAGCTTCATACCGGGCCGGGTCAGATGTTCGAGCAATACGGCATTGAGGAAGAAATAGAACGGGCCTGTTCCCGACGGGTAGAGCTTCCTTCAGGCGGTAGCTTGGTTATTGAAGTCACCGAGGCGCTTACGTCGATTGACGTCAATTCTGGGCGGTTCGAAGGTGCTTCGAACCTTGAACAAATGGCATATCGAACGAATTGTGAGGCGGCGGTTGAAGCTGCGCGTCAGATCAGGCTGCGGAATGCCTCCGGTCTCATCGTAGTTGATTTCATCCAAATGGAAGATGAAAAAAATTGGGATGATATTCTTGATTTGATGGAAAACGTGACTGGGAAGGACCGGAACCCAACACAAATCCTAGGTGTTACGGAGGCGGGGCTAGTCGAGGTTACCCGTCGTCGCCGACGCGAGCCACTCTTGCACACGATGACTGAAATCTGTGCCGCATGCCATGGAGTTGGGCGTATTAAATCGGTCGACGCCGTCTCGATCGAAGTTTTACGTGCGTTGTCGCGAGAGGCCAAAGTCACGCCACCGGGAGAAATTGTTCTTTATGCAGCGGAAGATGTCGTCGAATCATTGGACGGCGAATATGGGGAACTGGTTGATGCGATTGAGTATGATACTGGAAGGACTATTATCCTCCGGTCAGATGATGAATATGGCCGCGAAAACTACGATATTGTCGTGGAGTGATTGATGGTGAGTGTTGCGAAATCAAATTGCCCGGTCTGCCACGCGGCGAGGGTCGATAAATACCGCCCGTTTTGCTCTAAGCGCTGTTCCGAGCTCGATCTGGGCCGCTGGTTTACCGGTAGCTATGCGATACCGACCGAAGAAATGCCAGATGAGTTCGACATCGGGATGTCGGATCGGCAAAATGATGATGATTGATTTTCGGTAGTTCGGTGACGAATAATCATTAGGGCGATTTCGACCAGCGCGTTTGGGTTGTTGGTAGTATTATCCAGAGACACGTAACAGCTGACTTTCATGGAGATGTACGCCTTTCTCGAAAGGATTTCCCAAGGGGAAATCTGGACAGGAAAGGTGTTATTGCCTATAAGCGGCCATCGCTGATTTGTTCGGCGCGCCCAGGTAGCTCAGTTGGTAGAGCACGCGACTGAAAATCGCGGTGTCGGTGGTTCAATCCCACCCCTGGGCACCACCCCCACATATAAATCAATGACTTACAGGATTAATGTCACAGATCGATGTGGCATCGTGTAACGTTGCACATTTTCCCCTATGCTGTTGCTTATAGCTTCTCGAAACCGTCGGGGGCGGCGAACGATTTTTTTCGGTTGGCTTTTAATCCGCGTGTTCCTGTCGCCAGCCAAAACGAACAATCCAGTCGCCGTCTTCTTTCTCGAGACAGAACGTAGTGCCGAAATCAGGTTTGAAGCTGATCACTTGCATGGAGTCATCGCCGTTCACTAGTTTGGCGGCCACGCGGCGCAGGTAGGCAACATGTCCGACCATCATTAGATCTCCGGAAGCGGCTTCGATCTCTGCGATCAGAGGCCTGATATCGTCGTTTGTATCGATCGGGTAACCGGCAACCACCAATTTGTACGACGCCCCCATGACATCCGCGATCCGTTCAGCAGTTTCGCGCACCCATTGTTTATCGCTGTGGAGGATGCGGGTCGGGTTGATCCCGGCGGCGACAAATCGCGCACCGAGGTGGTCGGCCTGTTTTCTGCCCAGCTCGGTCAGGTGACGGTCTGGGTCTTCTTCGAGCTTAAACGCGGTGGCGTGGTGAATGAGATAGAACTTCATGGTGTCTTTTGGAGTGTCAGAAAAACTTATGAGAGAGCGAGTGCGCTTTATTTCTTATAGCAATATGGGGCGTCGAAACCACCATTGGTGACCCATCCGATCTGAGGCTCAAATCTCTGGGTAGGACACACATAGACACGTAGTGGTAGTGCCACAACTAACGTTGGATAAATGGTTCCGGATAGTTGGTCATAAAATCCTCAGAGAGGATAGTTAAAATACCGCTCTCTATTATCACCCCCGCCTCACGCCGCTCATTAATGAGCGTCTCATCAGCTCCGAATTGTTTTAGAACCTCCAAGCTATCGAACCGCATCGCTGTGTGGAGCTTTGTCGGATCGTCATGTTCCGTTGCCGCATACAGAAATGAAATGCCCATTTCGTGTAACTTGTCGGTTTGCGCATGCACCATTTTTTTCCATGCCTCGAAACCGTTAGTTATCGTAATTTCAGTTTTAACTAGGATTGCCAATTTCACCTCCAAATAAGTTAGTTACCGACACACTGACATATTATTGAGCACCTCGCGAACTCCCACAGACCTTTTCAAGGTATAGAAAGGGTATTGAAAAAGAGCTTTTGTAAATCGTTTCGGTGGCAAAGGTAAATTCGAAGGTCGACGGCAATAATATCTTCGCTATCGGCTTTTTAAAGGGTGGGAGGTGTCCCAGCGATCCGCGCTCCGGGATAAGAAGAGCCGATGAATCGCTGGGAGTTCAGAAGATCCGAGTTCGAGCATCTCAAAAATTCTATGTGAACACCATCTTTATAATGCGAATTAGTCGCACCCGCAATGGAAATTTTTCAGAGTTTAGCCGGATCGCGCCCAATCTTCCATTCGAATGTGGAAAAGACGGTTAATGGACGCTAGCCAAATCGGAAATTTAATCGAAAACGCTGTCACTAACCTTTTTCGCGGTGAAAAGGTAAGGGTAATGTCCAGTGGACCAAAAACAAACTCGTTGCCGGTACATGAAAAACAATCTTAAAAAAACCGGCGGATCGGCGTTTTCGTATAAATACCCGGGAAATACGGGGTTAGTAGCGTGCGGGTACTCCCGGTGTTGAGACCAGAAATTCGCCAGTTTAACGGCGGTAGAACGGAAAAAAATGGATATTGACTTCAGTAAACACCCCAGCGACCCGTTCTTGAGGTGAGGGAAAGTCGGCGGATCGCTGGGGCGTTCGACTGCAGAATATCCCCGAGCTTTGACCCTTCATACCGATACTGAGAAGGCGCTTAGACGCGGGGAGCTCATTTGTTTCGAGTTGAGCATTTTCCATTGTAGTGAGAATCATTCTCAATATCAATAAAAAAAACGGTTTATCAACGAAAACTGGAAAAAAATTTGTCACCAAATTTTCTAAGTGTCGGATAGTATTTAAACCGATTGCGAAAGGTATTTAACCCATCTCCGACAGTCCTATCACCGAATGCGCCGCAGTTCGCGGTGCCGACCACAGTCCTAGTTGCTGGCGGGCTTGCTTGGCTAGGTGCCGTCAAAATCAGTATATTAAAGTTACTGCGAATGCGGTGTTCAGAAACAGCCCCTGAGCCGTGCCGACAAACATTTAGGAGGTACCGAGTACGGCGACTTTTCAAATTTTAGGTCAAGGGTCGGCGAGGTTATTAAAAAAAACCCCGGCACTAGGCCGGGGCGGAGCAATCTACATGACGCGCCGTAATTCAAGAAGCTTTACCAAATAGGATTTGATTTGTGCGCTTTATAATGTCCGGCGACATACCTACGCTTTCATTTACAATCTTATGAACGTCTTCTGCGCTGGTGTATGTGACCTGAAGCTTACGTTTTTTCATATCCGCGATGAATTTCGGATCCTTCGCCATTTGGACGAATGAAGACTTAAGGAACGCCGTCCTGTCGGCAGGAGTGTCTTTATGAACAGCTAGGCTGCGTCCGATGGCGATTAGTGACGACATAAAATTCACAATCGGCTTGTCTTTCGCCGCGACGAGGTCTTTCAGGTTTGGGACTTTTTGTAATTCGGGGTCCTTGGTTGGTCCCATCTGGATTACTGGAACGGCAAAACCTTTTTGGAACCATTCCTGGCGGTTGGTCTTGTATGCCAACCAGGTGAGATTGATACCGGCCGCTTCGCCTTGCTCCATAGCGAGCAGCATTTTTTTCGACCCCTTGTAGCCCCGAACGATCTTGATCTTGGTGCCGAGAAGCCCGTTGATTAGCGCCGGGACCTGACATGTCTGAGATCCGAGACCGGAGCATGCGAAGGGAACTGATTTAGATTTGAGGTCCTGCCATTTTTTTACGCCAGAATCTGCACGAACCGCCGACAGAGAATTACTGCGAACCGCTGCGCCAAGCCATCTGAAATCGCGCGCGTCATACTTTGCCTTTTTGGGCTTCAACATCTGCGTGATGGCCAGCGTGTCCGGCGGCAGTATTATCGCCGTTCCGTCTTTCTTTGCGACGTTGGCATAGTAGTTTGTCATCTTCAGGCCACCGGCACCCGGCATAGATTTGACGATCACCGCGTCCGCGCCCAAGCGTGGTCTAAGGTGCTCACCCATAATCGTGGCGCTTTTACCGTAGGTGCCGCCGAGGCCATATCCAATATAAATTTCGACCGTTTTACCTTTATAAAAATTTTCGGCCGACTGTGCAGTTGCGCCGGTTGCTGTGACTGTAAAAATTGCAATAGCTGCTAATGATTTAAGAATCTTGTTTTTCATGGTTCCTCCCTAGGGTATCCGGTTTGAACGCCGGGATTTAATTATCCTCATATCAACAGAAATAGGCAAAGATCTCAATTGCTGAGAATTCTCAGTAATTGATTTTTGTTCTTATTCTAAACCAGATGTCATTTGCTGGGGATGGTGCTCTAAAAAAAAGGTAAAGGTGGTGTTGCGATCGGTGTATGCCGCACGTCCAATTAGTTTTTTGAGAAGGCCTGAAACCTATTTCCCGCAAACACGGCTCATCGATTTAAGTGTTAGAAAAATTTTTAATTAAGTGTTTTTCATATTTTCGTTGGGTAAATCACCTGTCATCAAAAATAAGACGAGTAAAAGGCTCGTGGGCACTAGTGGTAAGCCAACAGAGGGTGGCACCATGCGCTCTCGTTATCAAAAGGTGACGTTACGGGCGGCTTTGCTGTTTGCAAGACGTCATAGTCAGCATCTCTACATAATTGGGTGCTAGATCGGACGGATCTGATCAAAATGAAGACTACTGTCATGATTTGTGACGAGATCATATATGGGTTCCAGAAAAAAGGGCCGAATTTAACTAACGTTTTTTTCTTGGCATCACTAACGACCAAAAAGACGAAAGGCCGCCCTCCAATCTCGGAGAGGCGGCCTTTCCATTGTCAGGCACGGTCCGCTGGGACCATGAAAACGTCAACTCAGGCGAAGCGAACTCCGTCAGCGGCGACGATCCAGACCCGCGCAGCTTCTGACCGCATGTTTAGACAATGAGACACTGGATCACCTCCTTTCGATTGTTAAAGACTGTTAAAGATTATGTGTCGCTCCACGAGTCGTCGCAAGCCCGGACACTATATATTTGGAGACGTAGTCTATTGATTGATGTCCGGGGGTTTTGGGCCGTCATTTATAACGGGTTAAATTAGCGTTCACGGTAATAGCGAAACATCACACATTTAACAGACGAAGGAGACCCACATCTGTTTGAGGCGAGTCAGAGCATTTTTAGAGTTAATCAACGAGCTAAAATCAAACCGCCGGCTGCTATCTAAAAAAGTTCGTCTATTTCTCTATTTCGCCCGAGATATAATTTTAGTGGATAGATCGCCACGGTTCGGGTGAGATAATCGATTGAGTGTTAAGACAAAGAAGTAATCTGACAGCCCCTGTGCCCTCTATCGGCGGCGAGCGGTGGACGATCCCATTGCCTATGTCGGAACGGCTCCCTTTAAAAATCGCTATGTCGTTGTTTGAGAAGGCTTCTAATGGTCCTTTGTAGCTTTGTTGGTCATTTAGCGCCTTTTCCGCGTATTCAGGCCTTAACCATTCTGTGCCCGGGCCAAGGTAGGTCGTCAGGAGGCGTGTTTCTACGGAATCGCGATGAAATTTCGAACAGGCGTTGCGGTCAATTCGGTCCAGCCGGATGTCAATTAGGTCAGTCTTCGTAATCTGGGAAAAAATAAATACAAGATCAACGATATCGCTAATTAACCATTCCCGCGGGGTGTTTGCTGCGATCTCGCATTGATCTAATTCCGTCGTAATAGCTTCTCTCGCGTCAACGGGGCTGACGAGTAATCGGAAATCCGGAAGATCCGATGAGTTTAATTTTTCGAGCCAGGTTGCGCAATTACTCGGTATTGAGCGGTGGCAGATAACGAGTTCTTTTCGTGGGTTGTTAATGGTGAACAGGCCACTAATCGCATTGGAAAGTTCTATACTAGGAACTAACGCCGCGTTGGTGACGTTGGTCCGTGGAATTGGAGCCGGAAAAACCTTGTTCTTTTTGAGGGCATTTGGAAACAATTTACAAAAACCTTTCAGGCACTTTATGTTATATTATAACATAAAGTGCCTGAGGACAAATTCCGAAAACCCCATAATTATTATTTGCTGGTTTCTTGTGGTCCCCTGGATAGGGACACGGCGCCTGTTCCTAGCTGTCGACCCACACCGGCGGCCTGAACCTTGGCCAGACTTTTGTCGGATGCATATTTCACGGCGGCACTGTTACGCTTAACTGCGGCCGCGACAACTTCTGGATCCGCCTTGAGCCTTGGCGAAGCGTGTTTAAGTGCGACGCCCCATTTGCGAACTGCGCGAAGCGCTATTTCACGGTCATCTCTCAACTCCGAGGATGCAAATTTCAGTGCTATTGCCCATTTCCCAACCGCCGCTAAAACGATCTTCCTGTTTCCCCGGAGGTCGTCCGAGACAAATTCGAGTGCTCGGCCGTTCTGCCTAACGGCCTGAAGGGCGATCTCTGGATCGGCCCGCAGTTGGTCTGACGCGTGCCGGACAGCTAGCCCCGATTGCCGCACCGCTTCCAGAACAAATTCCCGGTTGCCGCGTTGCGCTTTGGAAGCAGAAGAAAGTTCACGGGTCATCAGTTTCCTTCAGCGTGAGAAGCGTGACGGATTAATTTATCCGACGGTAACGGATATTTGCAATTGTTGCGTGGCCTATATTGGGTAGAGGGATGAAGGGGTAGTAACTCTTCGGAGAGGCCTTATAAGACCTCACGGTTATGGGCGTTAAACCGTTTGAAAAAATAGCGTCCAAATGTTCCTTATCTTTAGAAATGATGTTTGGTATGGCCATTGTGGGTCTTATTTTCTTCCCACAAGGCATTTTCTACCCTAGGACATAAAGTGAGCCGGCTGCAGACTGGCATACGCTTAACACTAGAGAGGCAGGTTATGGCCAATCCCGCACCAGGGTTTTTAAAAGACCCGGATCGTGAAATTCAACTCGAAGCAGGAAACCGAAACATTCGCGTAAAGTTTGGGGGAGAGTGGATCGCCGAGTCCAAAGAAGCAATGGTTATGCATGAAACTGGCCATCTACCAGTCTACTACTTTCCTCTTAAGGATATTAGATTCAAATTTCTTCGCTCGACGGCTCATACCACCTACTGCCCCTACAAGGGTAAGGCGTCGTATTGGACCATCAGCGTAGGAGACCGGGAATCCGAAAATGCTGTGTGGGGATATCCAGACCCCTATGATGAAATGACAAAAATCGGTTTGCAGAACTATTGCGCTTTTTACCGTGATAGGGTTGATCGCTGGTATGAGGATGACGGCAACAACAAAGGTGTTTAAGCGTTGGCGGGACGCCTCGGCTGAAATAGACAATTCAGCTCTGACATCCCGTCAAGTGTCCCCGCGAAGTATAGCGGTTTCCGGCGGCTAGCCTCTAGGAATTGGTCATCGGGCCCCCGTTTTTTTCCCAATCTCCTATGGCACCGGCATTAGAAACATTTGTATAGCCCATATCTATAAGGGTTTTCCCGGTTAAGGCTGCTTGTCCTCCTGCGCCGCAAACAAGAATTAGCTCCGCGTCCTTTTTGAGGGAATCGTTATAGAGACCAGTGTTTTCATCGGCCACAAATTCGATCAGCCCTCGTTGGATTTTTAACGCATTAGCAATGGTGCCTGTTTTTGCAATATCTGAACTATCGCGTACATCGATGAAGATTGCTGATTTCGATTTATGTTTTTCGATAGCTTCATTGAAGTCTATTTTTTTTACTACTGCATTTGCTTCATCAAGAAAATCTTTGGCTGTTTTCATTTGTTTGTTCTCCATTTTTTATAATATTGGGGTCTGTAATGCGGTGCTCGAGTTGTAACCACCCCCCCCCTCAATGGGCGACGATAACATCGAGTTGTGATTTTGGGATCTTTCTATATCGAATTGCCTCTCGGTGCCGTTCCGTATTTTTTATAGTCTTTTAAGCCTTTGGTGCCCGCTCAGCGAGAATATCAATATAGAACCGTAACGCCAGTTCGCCGCGATGATTGAAGGCTTCATTTCGGCTGCGAATGATGCCCCACTTATCGCGGATTATTGCATCGGGTTTCTCCGTTATTTCGTGGGAAAATGTTAGCGTATGTCCTGACTTAACGGGGACGAACTGTTCTAGGTCCTCGATTCGAACTCCAGCGCCGTTTCGTCGGCCATCTTCGACACCAAGCGCATAGCGTTCCATATAATCGACCATCTGGCGCATCCAGATAGCGCAGATATGCCATTTCGAGGCAATTAGCCCGCGATAGCGTGTATCGAGCGCGGCTTCGGGATCGGTATGGTATAACTGTGGCGTGTACAATTCACCGAACTTGACGATTTCCTGTTCGCTAAACGTGTAGCTGCCAAATACGTGGAACTCGCCAACTGGAATATCCTCGAACCAACGTGAGCGAAGGAAAGAGGTTTCAGACATTGCTAGCCTCTTTCTTCTGAATTATCAGAAATGCAGACAGCGCCATAACCTCTTTATCGTCTTGGTTGTCGACATTGATGTCGAACCCGACTAATCCGCCGTCCGTCTCTCCTTCTAGAACAGTTTTTTCGGTAATGGTTGCATGCGCGGAAATTGTGTCGCCCTCGAATACGGGTCGGTACCATTCCAGCCAGGGCACCTTTTTACTTCCGATAAGGGCGAAACCTTCCTTAATCAATTCTTCGCTGATCAGTTTCATCATCAGCGCGGAAACATGCCATCCGCTAGCGCACAAACCGCCGAATAGAGATGCCTCCGCGGCATCGCGATCTAGATGATAGGGTTGTGGGTCGAATTTCTCGGCGAACCTTCGAATACCCGTCGCGTCAATATCCAGAGGTCTCGTGTATAGATTATGGCCGATTTCAACATCGTCCCAGTAAAGAGTCTGAGGCATCAGTACTTTGCATCCGGTAGGTGTATTGGGAGCATTGAGGGTTAATACAAAAGCCCCTGTATAAAGCATATAAAAAAGTTATCTTTGGTTTTGACATTCCTAAATATGACTACAGCGACGATTGCACCGGAAAGGATGGGAAATGCCAAGTAAACAACTACAATCATTAGTTAGCGCGATTGCGTCCCTGTTTGCCGGTGAAGCTGAGGTTTTCTCTGTCTACTGGAGTTCGGCGATGCGAACCAAAGCCACTGATCGTTTGTGGCTGTTGCGGCAGGCCCGAAAAGAGGTCTGGGATACGCCGCTCGGTGATCAGCGCGGCCTCTACTTGGGTCCGGCGGAGGATTTGATCGCGGATTTTCCAAAAATCGATATCGAAATCCCTCGAGAAGAAATTCTGGAACGAATGGAGGGCCTGTATGAGGAATTCTCACATTACTGTGCTTATGCCGACGCCTATGACGCCGTCCGACAAGATGGCGAACCCCGGTTAAGCCCGACGCGTTTAAAAGATGTGCCTGACTGGGTGGAAAATATTGCCCTCCGGGACCGGCGTGCGGAAATAAAAGAACAACACGGAACAGTCGGTGAACGAGCCTGTTATTTCACCGAAGGTGGGTATTGCACGCTGTTCTCAGAGGGTATGAAGCTTGCCGGTAATGGGGGTGCCGACGATTTAATAGCGAAGGCCGCGGCCTTGGTATACGAGGATGAATTTGGACACATGTGTAAGGGGATAGTCGGACTTGACCGGGAAAATATGTCGGCTGACGACTGGTCTCTTATGACAGACCTATCAGCGGAGCTTGCTGCTATGCGGATCGACATGCGCAATGCACAATTCAGCTTTCCTTTGTCGGCTGAACGCATCGAGGCAATAAAATCTGGCGATATTGAGCCTATAGTTTTCGATTTTGAAAAAGCTGCCGCATGATCAATTGGGTGTCGGATCTTTTGATTTGAGGATCGTCGTTAGGTAGATCCCTAAACTAATTAACGCGATTCCCACCGCATGAAATGGCTGAGGGTCTTCATCGAGTAACGCTATTGCCATGATAAACGTGAAAACTGGGATAAGATGCAGCAACAGGCCGGCGCGCGAGGCACCAAGCCCTTCAACGGCCCGGTTCCACCACAGTAAAGCCAAGATCGACGTAAAAAGTGCCATGGTGCCGGTTACTCCGGCAGTCGCCCAGGTTACTGGGGTTGTAATATGATAAAGGTTTTCGAGTATCCAGAACGGCAACACGGCGATGGCTCCGGCCATTAGAATACCGAAAAGGAAATTAAGTCGGTCGAGTTCCGGCGGCACCTTGCGCATTAAGACGGCGTACACAGACCAGCATAAAATTGACACGAAAATGAGCACGTCGCCGAGGTTCAGGTCTAGGTTCATCAGCACGCCGGCATCGCCGCTGCCGATCAGGTAGATTACACCTGCGAAGGACACAAGAACGCCTAGCCATTGACGGATGGTAATCCGATCGCCGAACATTAACCAAGCGAATAGGACAATAGTGACTGGCTCGGCGGAATTTATCAGCGCGCCGTTGATTGCAGTTGTGAATTGGAGGCCTGCAAACATGATTCCGTTGCCACACACGATAATCAATACACCTTGTAACGCCACGAACCTCCAGTGTTTTCGCATCAACGGCCACTGTGCATGCAATCTCTTCCTGCAGATGGGGTAGAGGATGAGCAACGCGATCGTGCAGCGAAGAAAAGTTATCGCTGCCGGCGGTATTACGCCCGCAAAATCCCGGACAATGATAAAGGTTCCCGCGTAGCACAGCATTGCCATCGTGCCTGCCACGATCGGTGGCGGCATATATCTGGTGAGGATATTTTCGGCGGTGGGTGTGGGGGTCATATTATATAAGTTATCTTATCCGGTTTTTTTCTTGAACCGTTAGGTATATCGATGCTGCCGCGATAATTGCGCCGCCGAGCCAAACCCAGATGTCCGGGAATTCACTCAAAACGAGAAGGCCAATTAAGGCGGCAATCGGGAGGCGGGTGTAATGCAGGATCACGACGACGACAGCGTCACCCCGTAAATACGCCCGCCCCAGAAGCCGCTGATTTCCAATTTCCAATATGCCGATTAGAGCCATCCAGAAAACTTGGTCCCATGTTGGGGTAGTCCAGAAAAAATATGAGGTCACCGCGGCGAGTGGGAGTATGGTCAGAACGTTCCAGACGGCGACGGTGTCGGGGTGGTCACTTTGCGATAATAGTTTTCGGTTTATCGGGTTCCAGCTTTGGACTGCAACAGCACCCAATACAAATAAAACGCCGACGTTTACGTCGACAATCCCGGGGCGGATGATGGTGGCAGCGCCAATCAAACCGGCAATAATCGCCGTGACGCGGCTCCCGCGTAGTGCTTCTCTGAGGACTATCGCTGCGACCAATGCAGCGAAGACAGGTCTTACAAAGTGAATGGCGGTGATATCTGCGACTGGAAGCTCTTTAGCGGCCAGATAAAAGAAAGTGCTGGCCAGGAATGCCAATGCTCCGCAAAGGATAGCCAGACCAGGCCGGTTTGGCCGGAGATAGGTGCTGGCACCGCGAACAATAAGTCCCGAAATCGCTACCAATCCGAACAGGGTTCGGAATAGGATAATTTCAAACACGCTTATGTCATCCCCAATGAAGCGCACGATGACCAATTGGGTAGACATAAGCACACCTGAGATCACAATCAGGACACTGCACTGCGTTGCGGTCGACCAATTTCCGACCACTGGACGTAGTTTCGTCACGACGTTAGGGAGCATATCTAAAGCTTTTTCTTTTCCCGGCGGTTTATAAACCACCTACCAGTGGATTGGATGACGCTTATTACCCACTATATTGGCAAGAGGTAATAGATAAGAGGCGATAAAAATGACTGATCTATCCGTGACTATGGCGTGCGGACCCTATGACCGGCTGCAGGCACTTAAAGACGGTATTATCAAACCCGAAGGAATTGATCTCCGATATGTTGAGATCCAGTCGCCGCCGGAGATCTTCGCCCGAATGCTGAAGACCCACTCCTTTGATATCGCAGAAATGTCCAGCGCGCATTATATAACCATGAAGTCGCGGGGTGACTTTCCCTATATTGCCTTGCCGGTATTTCCGTCGCGACTATTTCGTCATGGTTTTATTTTTATAAACCGAAATTCGTCGATTTCTTGTCCGGCCGACCTTGCCGGCAAACGTATCGCCGTTCAGGAATACAGGCAGTCAGCAGGTGTCTGGATCCGTGGCATACTGAAATCTGAATATGGTGTTGATTTTTCCGATGTTACTTGGTTTGAGGGAGGCGTCGACACACCCCGACAGTTCGACCAAACGATGGACTTACGTCCCGCGGGTGATCTCAACCTAGAGCTTATCGGCCCAGAAAAATCGATTAGTGGAGTTTTAGCCTCCGGAGAAGTTGATGCATATTTTGGCGCCCGAGCGCCGCAGGCATTTTTTGATAGTGAAGATGTAGTACGACTGTTTCCCGATTACCGGGCCGAGGAACGGGCGTATTTCGAACGCACCGGGATCTATCCAATAATGCATACCATGATAATGCCGGAGGCGTTTCACGAGGCGCACCCTTGGGCGGCCGAGGCGCTATTTAAAGCGTTATCCGATGCCAAGGAATGGGCGTTGGCACAGATGCGGTTTTCCGGCGCACAACGGTATATGGTACCTTGGCTGTTCGCCGATATTGATGAAATGGATGAGCTGTTTGACGGCGATCCGTGTCCCTACGGTGTCGAACCCAATAGAAAAACGCTTGAGACTGCCGTTGGTTACCTGTTCGATCAGGGTTTCATCGATAAGACAATGGATGTCGACAAACTATTCACGCCGATTGTAGGTTGGACGGAATAGGGTGCAATTATTGGCCTTTAAAATGGTCCTGCGGAAAATAATGGAAAGAGGATATGTCTGCCGACATGAATTCTCGCAATCGCAACCATAGTCGGTAGCCTTTCGGTAAAATGACCTTTTGTCCACCTAGCGCGCAAGTATTAGCCGTTGCCGTAGGACTAACCGGTACATCTGTAGCAGGAACTTAAAGGACCGAAACATGAAGTACATACTCATCCGACGCGATCGGCCGGGCCGGGCTGAGCAGCGTGCAAAGCTGCAGCCAGCCCACGTGGCCTATCAGGAGCCTTTCCTGAAACTCATGGTATACGGTGGCGGCCTAGTTAGGGAGGGAACGGATACCAGCGGCAATTTAGATATCCGCTATGTAACCGGAAACGTGATCGTTTTTGAGGCGGATCGCGAGACGGTGGAGGAATTTCACCGAAATGACCCTTACACACGGGAAGATATGTTCGAATTCGCCATCATTGAGCCGATATGGCAGCGCGTTCCGGCGGTAGATGCGGATTGAAATATGTCAGCTAGGCGGCCGCAGGTTCTGGTAATTTCGGTGCCGGCCTGTCGTTAGCCAATATCTGGGCAACACCCGCAATGAGCCCAATTATTACAGCCGTTTGCCAGGCACGGTCATATGACCCAAATGTATCGACGATCAATCCTGCACCCCAAACGCCTATAAATGAACCTACTTGGTGAAAGAAGAAGGCGATCCCGGTCAGCGTGGCAACATATTTTAGACCAAATATCTGTGTAATGAAGCCCGTCACAACTGGTGCGATGCCGAGCCACAGAATTCCCATAATGGCCGCAAAGAGTAGGGTGGTCGTCGGAGTAGCCGGAACGAGAAAATAAATTACGATAAAGATAGACCGCAACACATACACCGCACCGAGCACCATGTTTTTTGGGTATTTGTCGCCAAGCCATCCAAGCAGATAGCATCCGATGGCGTTAAAAGCGCCGATCGTGCCGAGAGCCCATGCTCCGAGTGAAGGATCAAGCCCGCATAGCGCGATGTAGTTCGGTAGGTGCATGGCGATGAAAATTAATTGTAGGCCGCAGACGAAAAACGCAACTGCGGTAATGACATATCCGCTGTGGCGGGATGCATTTTTTAAAGCATCTTTCAGAGACAAATTGGCGTCGGGTTCGGTGGAAGTTCGAGCAAATTCAGCAGCTGCTTTGTCACCTGACCCCACGAAGAAAGCGGCCGGAAGCATAACAACGCAGAGCCCAATGAACGCCACCATTGCTATTAACCAGCCCTGCGTTGATATAAGGCCCTCCGCTAATGGCGCGGCAATAAATGATCCAACCGATCCCATTGCCGAAATAATACCGAGAATGAAGGTCCGTCGGGATACGGAGACAGCGCGCGCCGACGCAGCCATAGCGAGCATTAGAGCCGTGCACGACATTGCCAAACCGATCATAAATCCCAGCCCTATGATCAGCATTAAAGTGCCTGTCGCTGCCATAGTCACCGCGATTCCTGCCGCGTAGAGAATGGTTCCCCAAATGGCTACCATTCGGCTGCCAAATTTGTCGGCGTACGCGCCTACGATGGGCTGGGTTGCACCCCAGACCAAGTTCTGGACAGCAATGGCCAACATAAAATCGGCTACGGAGATACCTAGATCGTCGGTAATGGGCACCGAAAACAATCCCCAGCTTTGGCGCATTCCCATGCTCATAGTAAGCATGATGCTGGATCCAACTAAGACGGCAATTGTCTGCTGCCGGGTGTAGCCTGCGTGATGGATATTATCTGGCATTGAAAGTGGTTCCGGGGTTCTAATTTTTTATGATGACATGACGAAACGGTACCATAAAGCGTCTTTCCAACTATCGGGAACACGACATCATATTTCTGTTTTCAGACAGACGTATAAACAAATTAAGAAGGTCTAAGAAAATTGATTTAATTGGGGCATTCCAGAATTTAAAATCCCATTTTAGCTTTCCATTTCCCGCTCCCCGACGAGACGAAAGTTTTTGATGCCGAGCGTGGTGTGAAAATGTCTTAAATAGGGTGGATGCTCCCTATCTAATGAAAGCGACAGTAACTCGGCGCGACGGCGTTCGGTTTCCTTTGTGTTTACCCTTTGGGGGTTGCCATCGATCACGACACCATAAACGTCGTAAGCGTAATCCACGGTAAATCTCTCTTCACGAATATCGGCAAGGACTTCCTCCGGCGCGCGGTCAATAGGAGAACCATGGCCACCGCCACCGCCGGAGATGTGAAGGAAAGTCTCTCCCTTCTCGAAAAAAACGGGCTCCATCGGCATAACAGGAATTGCCCTCTGGTCGGACGTACCCACATTCCGCAAATTCCACGACGGTGTTCCAGGGCTACCGCCATCTAAGCCATAAGGAAGGAAGCGCCGCCGGTCGGATCGCATGACCATCTGTGTTTCGTCGCTGAGAAACCGGTATTCTCGCTGATATGCATTAGAGCCGCGAAATTTTCCCGGTCCGCCTGAGTTCTCGACCATACCGTAGCGGGTAACCTCAAGAGGAAAGAGCGCCTCGACCATTTCCACCGGCTGATTAGTCAGGTTGCCGCCGGGATTAGGAATTCCAAATGCTCCATCCCGATCTTGCATGGCCCCCCAGCACCCGGCCCAGGCTTCAGTGCAGACGAAACGTTCATCCCCGTCGTATCCACTAAAAGAAGGGAAAGTTACCCCGCCTTCACCGGCGGCTGGTACTCGGTCGGGTACGATTTGCGCAAAACAACCGAGGAGAACGTCGAGAGAACGCCAGCCCACGATTGCACGGGCAGCACAGGCGGCCGGCGAAATAGGATTTACGATGGTACCTTCGGGCGCAATAATGTTCAGTGGTCTGATAAATCCCTCAAAATTAGGTATTTCCTCCTCAGCAATACACTTCATAATTAGGTGGCATGCAGATTTTACGAATGGCACGGGACAGTTGATTGCCGCGTCGACCTGTGGCGCTGACCCAGTCCAGTCGAGCGTCATGTCATTCCGATCTATCGTGATAGTTACTTTTAAAGGGATTGGTTCGGGTTCTTCGCCCAGGCCATCAATATAGTCGGTAAAAGACCAAGTCCCGTCGGGCAGGGCGCTGATTTCAGCCCTCATAACGCGCTCGGCATGGTTATGCAGTTCTTCGACGATCTCTCGATAGGTATCTGGCCCATAACGTTTTAAGAGATTGGTTATCGCAGTGTCTGCTGTTCGACAGGCGGCGACTTGGGCCCGCATGTCACCGGCAAGCTTATCAGGAATGCGTGTGTTTTTTTCCATCAACCTAAAGAACGTCTTATTTGGCTCACCCTTGTGATAAAGCCGTAAGGGTGGGATCCGCAGGCCCTCTTGAAAAATCTCGCGGGCATACACGGCAGCCGAGCCAGGTGCTATACCCCCCATATCTATTTGGTGCACTAGCGACGCTGCAAAACCTTCCACCTTGCCGGCCATGAAGACCGGTTTGACAATATAAACATCGGGTAGGTGCTGTCCGCCGCCGGCATAGGGGTCATTCCAGATGAACATATCGCCCGGTAACATCTCGTCACCGTAGTTCTGTATAAGAGCCGCCATCGCGTCCGGAAATGAACCCAAATGCAGTGCCATGGTCATCCCATGCGCTATAATACGCCCATGGCGATCGCATACACCGGTGGAATAGTCCATCGAGTCTCGGACGATTGTGGAATAGGCAGTCCGCATAATGACTAGCGCCATCTCATCCGCAATCGCACCAAGGGCATTCTGCACAACTTCCATGGTGATTGGGTCGATATGGGGGGACTGGGTTTTCATACTTTGATCGCCCTCTTGAGTAAAATATGATTTTGCCCGTCTAACTGCGCATTCCAGCCAGGAGGCACGATGCACGTCGAGTCGTATTCCTCGATAATAACGGGTCCAGAAATCGGGCCTAACAGATCGTGTCTGTCAATTACTGGCGTTTCTATATGACCATGATCTGGCCCGAAATAGGCCCTGCGGGGTTGAGTGATTCGTTTCTCGCCTCCGGAGGTCGTGTCTTTTCGCTCTGGTCGTTCCTCGGTAACCCTAGCTATCAAACGGAGAGTTACACATTCAACCGCCTCCGCATCGGCTTGATGGCCGTATGAACGCTCGTGTTCCGCGCCGAAGGCTGATGCGAGTGCGTCAAAGCTGAGCGCGTCGTTTCCCGATGTGGCTTCGACTGTTAGCTCGTGCGCCTGACCGGTGTATCGAAGATCGATGTACCGTGAGACGGAAAAGTCCCCTGATGCGTATCCTTCGTGTTTCATCAAAGTACATAAATCCTGTTCCAGCGCCTCGTAAGCTGAATTCATTTCACCGGGCGTCACATCGGCCAGCCGGTTAAGCCAGGCGCGGCTAATTTCGTGTTCCACATCGGATAGCAGCAGCCCAAATGCGCTAAATACCCCCGGCGTTGACGGTATTACCACCTCCTTCATTTCGAGCAGATTGGCGATTTCTGCAGCAACTACGGGTCCATTGCCGCCAAATGCAAACAGTGAAAAATCCCGGGGATCGCGTCCGCGATAGGTGGATACCGCCTTTACCGCTCGGACCATCGTGCCGCAGGCTACTTGGAACACACCCCAGGCGGTTTCTATCGGGTCACGATTGATCGGTTTCGCGACCTTTATATCAATAATTCGACGAGCTTTATCGGCATCTATCTCGAGATCACCGCCTACTAGGTGGGTTGGGTTGAGGAAGCCAAGGGTAACGACGGAGTCTGTAAATGTTGGCTCCTCTCCGCCGCGGTTATAGCATGCTGGGCCTGGCGAGGCGCCGGCACTTTCCGGTCCCACCTTTACCAGCCCGCCCCGATCTATCGAGATGACACTCCCGCCTCCGGCTCCAATTTCGGATATGTCGATAACCGGCAATTTTAAAGCGTACCCACCACCCATGACCAACTTGCTTGAGAGGTTAATGCCGGCCCCAACCTCATAATCTCCCGTGCGGGATATTAATCCATTTTCGATCATCGATGCTTTTGCGGTAGTGCCGCCCATATCTAGGGTGATGATATTTTCGGTCGTATTTAGTCGGGCCGCACCAATAACACCTGCCGCTGGGCCCGACTCTACAATATATGCCGGCTTATTTGCAGCGGCGGTTACTGACATTACACCGCCGTCGGATTTCATAATTTGTACAGGGGCCAACAAACCGATCTGTTTTAAATGACGCTGGAGGGAGTCGAAGTAGTTCGACAGAATTGGGCCCAAATAGGCATTTATGACGGTTGTCGATGTTCGTTCATATTCTCGTATTTCTGGGAGAATGTCGCTTGAACATGTGATGAATACCTTTGGGCCTAAGATATCGCGCAGGATTTCGGCGCTTCGCTGCTCGTGATCTGGATTGGCATAGGAATGCAGATATGCGATCGCGACGGCGGCAACGTTTTCGTCTAACAGGCATTCGCCGGCGGCAACGACGGTACCCTCGTCCAGAGGCACTCGTATGTCCCCTTGGGGGCCAACCTTTTCTCGCGCTTCCCGTCGTAATCGGCGAGGCACTAGAGGCGGCGGCTTGGTCCAGTTGAGAGAATACATTTCCGGGATACGAAGGCGGCGTAACTCTAACACGTCGCGAAAGCCTTCTGTCGTAATAAGCCCGGTTACGGCACCTTTTCCTTCTAGGATAGTATTCGTAGCGACTGTTGTACCATGGACTACTACGTCAACGTCTTCTGATCGCGCACCAACGTTTTTCAGGGCGGCAGCGAGACCGGTTGCGATACCGCGACCAAAATCGTCTGGTGTCGTGAGCAATTTTTCAGCGTGTACTGACCCGTCGTCTGCCATCAGAATGAGGTCGGTGAAGGTACCGCCGATATCAATACCGACGCGATATTTCATCTCAATTTTACCATTTCCAACGTTACACTTATTTAAGCTCCATCCCCGATTTCGAGAATAACTCTGCCGCGGGTGTTTGAACCGCCTTCGACTATTTTATGTGCTTCCGCTGCGAGCGTTAGCGGTAATAGTCGAGAAACCTGTGGCTTTAATATACCGGCTGTAACCTGCTCTGAAAGTCTTTCCATTGTATCCCGACGGTCGTGGATGATCGCCTGCTTGCAATGGATGTCATATTCCGAACTCACATCGTCGAAAGGTTCGGCAATGAGCCATACTAAGGTTCCACCCGGTCGGAGGACCTTGCATGAATTTTGATGCACAATACCGCCAATTAGGTCGAATACTATGTCCTGCTTCTTTACCTGGTCGCAAAATTCTTCCCTGTCATATGGAACCACATGACGGGCTCCTAGTTCCCGAACATAGTCTGAATTGGCAGCGCTACATGTCGTGGTCACGTTGCACCCTACGCTGCTAGCGATCTGGATCGCCATCCCACCGATAGCACCGGCGCCTGCGTGTATTAGTACATTTTGTCCCTTAGATATCCTCGTGCTCTCGATTAGCCCGATCCAGGCACATACGCCGGCATGCATCATAGCGGCGGCCTCGCCAAAATTGACGTTGGGCGGTTTGGGGATGGTCATCTCCCTCGGCCGTGCAATTAGTTCTGCGTAACTGCCTTGTTCGACATGCTCTGAAACGAAGCAAAGTTCGTCACCGACGTTCGCCCAATCACAGTTATCGCCAGTGGCGATAACTACGCCAGCACCGTCTCGTCCCGGGATTGTGGGAAGGTCAATCGGAAACATTTCCCGTAAATGTCCTGATCGGACCTTCCAGTCGCCGGGTATAACACTAGCGCAACGAACCGAAATTAAGGCTTCGTGTGGTGCGGGCACGGGATCCGCCAGATCCACGTACTCCAGAACCTCAGGGCCACCATATTTGGTGTAATGGATCGCCTTCACTCGATTGATCCTTTAACTCGCTCGAGATTTGCCAAAAAATGCTTCCTATAGATTAAAACTGCCCTTGGCGCTCATAATTGTGACAAGTTCAAGCAGACTTTCGTCGCTTTTTCGTGGCCCAAGAAACGATATCCCTATGGGCCCCTGTGCATTGGAGAGTGGCACGCTGACCTGCGGACAACCCGACAAACCTGCAGGGCAAGTTATTCCCATCGTGCTTGCGCGGAAGTCTTCAACCTCTGTTTCGCTGGCTTCTCTTCCTAAACTAACGGGAGCTGTTGGCATAATTACGATGGTCTCCCGGTCAGCCAGAAGCGACTCGACACGGCCGCGGGCGCTATCGCGAACCGGCTGATATTTCTCTCGATAATTGTCCGGAAGG
The DNA here is from genome assembly GCA_036339975.1 of Pseudomonadota bacterium. GTDB lineage: Bacteria > Pseudomonadota > Alphaproteobacteria > MPNO01 > UBA830 > UBA830. The sequence continues at coordinate 22,954 of JAYYZV010000092.1, forward strand.
GTGGCCGCATATGCGAACCGTTCCCTCACGCCGGGCCCGAATGAAGGATTGTTTTCGGTTACCCAGCGACCGTGGTTACCCCATATCTCCAATGCTTGGAGATGATGGAATGCCGTCACCCACTGATCTAGCCCTTCCAGCGCTATATTGAGTCGTATTGTCTCGAGCCCCAGATGTTCGACCAGTTGGGAAGTGGCAATTTCTGTTACCGACCGATCCCGGTTTGGAAGTCGCGCGAACATATCTTCCGCAATTATGGCCTTTGTTGGTGAGATATCGACTGCATCACCCTGTAACAAAATGTCGCCGACGGTCTGCAAAAGTCGCGCCTGCCTTGCTAACCAGCCGACAACGTCAAAAGAACCGGCTAAGGGGACCACTCCTGAGGCGTTGACCCGGCCATGCGTGGGCCGAACTCCGTATATACCTGAGAAACTGGCAGGACACCTGACTGATCCGCCGCAATCCGTACCCAGTGCAAAATCTACAAGTTCACCAGCGACTGCCGACGCTGAACCAGAGGAAGATCCGCCAATGGCGCGGTCGGGAGCAGCTGGATTAAGTGGTGCCCCATAATGTGGGTTACTACCGGCAAGGCTGTAACACATTTCATCACACACTGTTTTTCCATCAAGGGTAGCACCGGCCGACAGAAGCAAATCGACGGCTGAGGCATGGGCGGCGGGCAAAGGATGCGTTTGCGGCCACGTGGGTTGACCATTGCTCGTTGGATGCCCGGCTATGTCGAAAACATCCTTTGCTGCGAACGTTTTGCCCTTAAGTGGCCCAGTTCGGGATCCGTCAATCCTGAGACGCTCTCCTGGCATAAAGGCGCCGTAGTCTTTTTCCATACCGCATCAATCTTGTTTAGATTTCCCGGACCATACCGTTGCTGATAGGTGTCAACCATGGCCTGACTAAAGAGAAAATCATCGCCGGTAGGGTCACAGATCGCTGAATTTATTCCCGCTGTCTTTTGGTCAAGGTAATTGCAATGTGCCCAAGTTTTATAGTTTCTCGCGGTAGATGCGATGGCAGCCACCGCACGATTGCCTGCCGATCATACCAAATTTTGCGCCGAGGTCGCTTTTACTGGCCCCTGCGTTGATTGCTTTAACTAGGTCGGAGGCTAGCGACGACATCTTTAATGACACGGCGTTGAAACCAGTGGCATCGGAAAAGATGCTGGGTTTGGCACCGGTGACGCCGTTATAAGTGGCCATACCTGTGCCTGATGGGAAGAGATCGGGGATGGCTCTACCAATCTCTTCAATCTTTTTAGCCGCATCTTTTACATCGGCAATGTTATCGTTCTCCCGCCTTAGATGGCTGGCGATTTTCTTCATACTTTCGCCAAGGGTATGCATCACGTCACGTCGTTTGGCGATGACAGCCGCGTGTTTTTCGTTGCCAACCTTCTTTTTTATCTCATCCATCAGTTCGGCGCCGTGTTTGTGTCGTTGGCCGTCGGCATGGACGGGTGTGAAGGTGAGGGCGATCGTCAGCGGTAAAACGGCGATCAGCGGTTTCGGAAAGACAATCATTGTCGATCTACCTTTTTTAAAAACTGGTTCCAGTTAATGGCCGGACGACGTCGGTTTTGCTGTCAAATACCAAAGAGGTGCCGTGCATTATCCTCGAAAATCATCTGCCGTTCTCCATCTGTGCAGCGCAGATTATTAAGAACCTTCAGTGTCGACCGGATGTTATATGCTCCACCCTCATGGTCATACGGAGCATCGGTCGCGAAAACGGAATGGTCGGCTCCGAAAAAGTCGAAGCCCGCCTGACTGGCAGCCTGAGCTCCAAACATAGCGGTATCTCCGTAAAAGTCCTTTTTGAAGTAGTCCACTAGCGGTTTATTTAATTTGCCAGCAAAACCCTGTTCGTCTCCCATCACCGCATTCCGACTTTCCCATGCCGGTGTGAAACGGCCCTCCGCGTGAGGTGCATATGCGCCCCAATGGTGTGCAATAATCTTAAGGTCAGGGATTTCGTCAAACATACCTGAGCACACGATACGGGCCATGGCTGCACTTGTTTCGTATGCCCAGCCGAAACCCCAAAAGATCTCGAAAAATGAACGGTCTTCGGTAAGATAATCTGGATGTGTCGCGGGGCGAGTTGGGTGTAGCCCTATGATTTTACCCCGCTCTGCAATCTTGGCGAAGATGTCACGGAATTCTGGCTGGTCGAGCGCCTTATTGTTCACATTGGTAAATAGCTGGAAACCGACGGCGTTGTGCTCATCAATCACTCGATCGACCTCGGCGATAGCGGCTGGCGTGTTATTCATCGGCAATGAGGCAATGAACCACGGCATACGGTCCGCATGTTGCCGACAAATCCGAGCCATCCCATCGTTAGCTACGCGCGTTAGGGCCGGGCTGTCATCAGGCCCTGCAATGGCATCCGTCGGTGGTTGCGACATTGATATGATCTGCTGGTAGTCGTCGAATTCTTCCAGCATCCGGAGCCTGGCATCCATGTCATAAATCGTCTTGATTGTTTTCCATCTTTTTACTGCTGCATCGGGCATAAGGCCGTCGACCTGCTCGAAGAACTCGATTGGAAATACGTGATTGAAGACATCGATTTTCATGTTGGATCCCCTGCGTCGGTGGGTTGTTACGTCGAGAGACTTTACTACAGTGCTGTCTTCCAAGAACCATCAAAATTAAGCCGGGCTATCCATTCCCGTTTCTGATGGGTTGCGGTGGATAGAAAATTCCACGACAACGCACTTATGCATGACTTACAGACTGCATTCTTGCTCGCTGGAAAGCTTATTTACAAGCTCGACACAGATCTTATGGAAATCATTGGATTGTCCATGGGCGTCAGTCTGGGAGCTGTATTTCTGTCTTGTGTCGTCGGCATGGTTTTGGGGGCTTTCGTCGGGGTTATCCGGTTTCGCGGGCGGGCGACCGTAATTATTCTTCTTAATTCGTTGATGGGATTGCCACCCGTGGTGGTGGGCTTGGGTGTATATCTCCTTTTATCTCGTGCCGGTCCACTCGGCGTATTCGGGCTTCTTTATACGCCCACGGCGATGATTATAGCCCAGACTATTCTTGTGACCCCTATTGTCGCCGCTTTGACGCGGGTCGTGGTCGAAGATTTAGCTGCTGAGTATGATGAACAGTTGAGATCATTGGGTGTTTCGGGCCCGCGACTGATGGTAACCCTGCTATGGGATGCTCGCTATAGTCTTGTAACCGTTGCGCTTGCCGGTTTCGGCCGGGCCGTTGCCGAGGTCGGCGCAGTAATGATTGTCGGCGGCAATATTGATCACCTGACAAGGGTTATGACAACGGCAATCACTCTGGAAACCTCCAAAGGAAACCTCGCCCTGGCACTTGCGCTCGGCATAATACTTGTGGGGATTTCACTTCTGGTAAATGGCGCGGTCGCGGTTTTGAGCGGCCGTTCAGGAAAGACACGGTATGAGTAGTTCTATCCTGCCGCTTCGGGCCCGTGACCTTCGGTTTCTGGTCGATACCGGGCCGCTGATTGACGGAGTTTCGCTGACGATCGAACCAGGGTCTTCCACCGTTGTTCTAGGGCCCAATGGTGCCGGCAAGAGCCTGCTTCTGAGGCTGCTGCACGGGATGTTAGAGCCTACCTCTGGCACCATAACCTGGCAGAAAAGTTCGAGTGGTGATCTGAGACGCCGCCAGTCTATGGTCTTTCAGCGCCCCGTTTTGCTTAGGCGATCTGTAGAGGCAAACATTGCATACGCACTATGTGCGCTGTCGATACCTCGACCCCATAGATCAGAAATGATTAATCTAGCCCTTGAACGCGCCGGACTAACCCACGCCAGACGTGTCCGAGCACGCTTGTTGTCGGTTGGGGAACAACAACGCCTTTCCGTTGCTCGTGCCCTAGCATCGGAGCCGGATATTCTATTCCTCGATGAGCCGACCGCTAGCCTTGATCCAGTCTCGGTACAACGGATCGAGACACTGGTGTTAGAGGCAAATAACCGTGGAACAGCGATTGTTTTGGTTACCCACGATATTGGTCAGGCGCGCCGATTAGGCAGGGATGTGATTTTTCTACATGATGGAAAAGATGTCGAAAGAGGTCCGGCCGAGACATTCATGCTAAATCCTACGACTGAAGTCGCAAGGGCTTACCTCGAAGGCGGGATCGTTGTTTAGGGCGACCGTCCTATTTATCCCGGCGGCTTGTCTGGTCGCATTAGCATTGGTCAACAAACCTGCTGCTGCTGAGCACAATTATATTGTTTTGCAATCAACCACGTCGACCCAAAATTCCGGTTTGCTCGATTATCTAATTCCCCAATTTCGCCTCAAAACCGGGATCGATGTGCGTGTAGTGGCGGTGGGAACTGGTCAGGCGTTAAAGAACGGCCGGAACGGTGACGGAGACGTTGTTCTAGTTCACGCCCGTGCCGCAGAAGACCGTTTCGTTGAGTCGGGTTTCGGTATTGAGCGGCGAGATGTGATGCACAATGACTTCGTCGTGATCGGACCGAAATCCGATCCTGCCGGTATCGCAAAGATGGATGATGCGTCTAATGCCTTTCTAAAAATTGCGAAGAAAAAACTTCCCTTCGTTTCTAGGGGTGACAACAGCGGCACCCATATCCGCGAACGTGCGTTATGGAAGGCCGCTGGGGTGGATACAGATACCGAGAGCGGGACCTGGTATCGCGAGGTAGGGAGTGGAATGGGGGCAACGCTAAACGTTGCGGTCGGTATAGGGGCGTATACGCTGGTCGATCGTGCTACATGGGTCAGTTTTCGTAACAAGATTGATGCTGCGGTATTGGTGCAGGGAGATCGTCGTCTGTTGAATCCATATGGGATCATCCTGATCAATCCGGCCCGCCATCGTCACGTAAATATTTCAGGCGCGCGCGCGTTTGTACATTGGTTGACAGGGGCGGAGGGTCAGGGCGCAATTCGGGCCTTTAGGGTCGACGGGTTAAGGGTATTTCATCCAGTGCCGGAAAATAAGTTTGGAGCCGAACGACCATAGGTCGATATCCTCGGCAAGGCCCCCCAAAGTCGAAAGCTGCGCAGGCTTCAGGTTTTTTTGGAGATGAAAGATGGTGAATGACGGAAAAGTTTTATTAAAGCTGCCGTCGCAACTCATTTTTTAGAACCTTGCCGTAATTGTTTTTTGGCAAATTTTTGACAAACCTATAACCTTTGGGGCGTTTGAAACGCGCGATATGTTTGAGGCAAAGCGCGTCCAGCTCTGTCTCCTTAATCGCGGCGTTAGGTTTGGTAACCACGAAAGCTACGACCTCTTCACCCCAATCGGGGTGGGGCCGGCCGATAACCGAACATTCTAAAACTCTGTCGTCTCGGAGCAGAACTTCCTCCACTTCGCGGGGATAAATGTTGGAGCCGCCGGAAATGATCAGATCTTTTGAGCGATCCCTAAGGGTCAGAAAACCGTCGGCATCCAAGGATCCTAGATCGCCTGTATGGAGCCATCCACCGCGAAGCGTTTCCGCCGATGCATCAGGGTTATCCCAGTATCCTTTCATGACAACATCACCACGGACAAGGATCTCTCCTATTTCGCCCGGCGGCAGGTCGTTATCGTTTGTATCTATAACTCTCAGTTCTACGCCATGCTGCGCCGTCCCAACGGATGCTAGGCGATCAAGGTAGCCGGATGCGTCTGAATCTGTGTGTAAACGGCGTGAAAGTGCGGTTATCGTCATTGGCGCTTCGCCCTGACCATAAATCTGCACAAGCTTCGGACCCAACAGGTCCAGCGCTTTTAGGCAATCCTTTGTGTACATGGGGGCACCACCGTATACGATAGTTTTCAAGTTCTGCGTGTTAACCTCCGCTATGCCCGGAAAGGCTATCAATCTGGTTACCATCGTGGGAGCCATGAAAAAAGTGATGCCGGTCCAACCCTGCAGAAGTTCACCGATCTCCGCAGGATCGAAGCCGCCTGATGCGGGAATAACCTGGCATGCACCGCGCTCAACATGGGGAACCAGATATAAGCCGGAACCATGACTGTATGGGGCGGCGTGCACAATGCAATCGGTCGGTCCGATTTCGTCGACGCTGGCAAAATATGCGGCATTCATTGCACGCAGATTTGAATGGGTGAGCATTGCGCCTTTTGGTCGTCCAGTGGTTCCAGAAGTATAAAAGAGCCATGCTAGACGTTCCCCGTCGACTTCCACGACTTGCGTTGGCTCAACCGACATCAATTCGTCGTACCGGGAAGATTGGGTGGAGATCACGTGTTTTAGACAGCTGATGTTATCAGCGACGTTGGTGATGCCATCAAACAGATCGTCGCTAACGAAGCATACCTTGGCGCCTGCATTCTCAAGTATGTAGGCGAATTCTTCGTTATGGAGGCGGGCGTTTATCGGGACGATCGCAAGACCTGCATGCCACGCTGCAAACATAATCTCGGAATATTCCGGCGCATTCTTCATAGCAATCGCGATGCGGTCGCCCTCCCTAACTTCGGGTAACGATAGAAGTGCGCCCGCCATTCGCGCCGATCGATCGGCATGCTGTGCGTAGGTTGCCACAATATTTGTGCCGATCGCCAGGGCGGGCGCATCAGGATTTTTGCGAGCGGAGTTATGGAGCAGATTTGCGAGGTTCATGCGAGCAATTTCACCGTCGAAACTGGGGCATTGGGAGACGCAGGCCTACGATTGTGAAAATTTTGCCAGCCCCAATATATCGGCATGCCTAATTATACGATCTGCTCAGTGGAGGGTTTCTGTTGCGCCGCTGATTAGCGAACCGCTTCGAGGATTGAGGCATAGTTGGCGACGGCTGATCCACCCATATTAAAAACCCCAGCAATTTCTACGCCATCAATTTGTAATGGACCTGCATCACCCCGTGCCTGCATTGCTGCCATAACGTGCATGGATACCCCTGTCGCACCGATCGGGTGACCTTTGGATTTGAGTCCGCCAGACGGATTAACTGGCAGCTTCCCGTCTTTGGCGGAGATTCCATCGGAGATGACGGAGGCACCTTTTCCCTTGTCGGCAAGGCCCATCGCTTCGTAGATGAGGAGTTCGGCAATGGTAAAGCAGTCATGCACTTCGACGACATCGAGGTCGTTTACCGAGATATTGGCTCTATCGTATACCTGCCGCCAAGCCTTGGCGGCGCCCTCGAATTGTGTCACGTCTCGGCTAGTCATGGGTAAAAAATCGTTAACCTGAGCGGTCCCACGAAATGCGACCGCCTTTTCCATTGTCGCGGCGACCTCCGTGTTTGCCAATACGACTGCCGCTGCGCCGTCGGTTACAGGCGAGCAATCCGAGCGTTTTAGCGGGCCTGAAATCAGCGGGTTTTTGTCGGAGGCCTCTCGGCAGAACTCGTAGCCTAAATCCTTCTGAAAATGTGCAAGCGGGTTGACGGCACCATTAAAATGGTTCTTTGCCGCAATCTGCGCTAGGGCATCGGATTGATCACCGTATTTTTGGAAGTAGCTCTCGGCAATTCGCGCGAAGATGTCCACGAAGGAGCCGTTTTCTCCGCCTTCTTCCTTAAAATAGCTCGCTTTTGTAAGGACTTCTCCGATGGCGGCGCCGTTTAGTTCGGTCATCTTCTCGACACCTACGCAGAGAACAATGCGCGCCTTATTGGCGGCGATCGAATTCAGGCCCTGGTGGATTGCGGCTGATCCCGTAGCGCATGCGTTCTCTACACGCGTCGCTGGCTTAAACCTTAAATCCTTGTGAGCCTGGAGGACCAGAGACGCCGGAAAATCCTGCATGACGAAGCCGCCATTGAAATGTCCGATATAAATTTCGTCTACGTCAATGGGAGCGACGCCGGCATCTATGAGTGCTTCGGTGGCGGCATCGACGATAAGCGTTTCAAGCTCGACGCCCTCATGTTTACCGAATTTTGTATGGGCCCAGCCCACGATGCAGCCAGTCATATCAATTTACTCCAATATATCAGTTGCGATACTGTGGCAGGAAGCTTGAATGGGTCAAGTGATGTAGGCATCATTTTGCTTTTCTTCTATAGCCTTAGGCGATGATGCCCCTATGTATGAGAGGGGGACTCATCCAGATGAGAGACTTTCGTAATTCTCTTTTCCCTATTGGATCATACTAAGGAGGATGAGATGTCTCGTCGTTTTGTCGATATTTCCGTGGCACTGGAAACGGGGATCAAATCCGATCCCGACTTCATGTTGCCCAAGATTAATTATCATACTCATAAGGAAACGGCGGCGGATCTGTGCGCCCTTTTCCCCGGTCTTAGCCCTGATCAGTTACCTGACGGCATGGGCTGGGCGATCGAAGATATCGAGCTCACTACCCATAATGGCACTCACGTCGACGCACCCTGGCATTATCATCCAACTATGGATGGCGGCAAGCGTGCTATCACCATCGACGAGATACCTCTGGAATGGTGCTATCAGCCGGGTATTAAGTTCGATTTTCGGCATTTTGATGATGGATACCTGGTCACGCCGGACGATATGCAGGCTGAACTCGACCGCATAGGTCACAAGCTTAAACCACTAGATATCATTGTGGTGAACACCTCGGCGGGCGAACGTTACGGTGAAGACGATTATCTTACGAAAGGCTGCGGGTTCGGGAGAGACGCGACGTTATGGCTGACCGACCAGGGTGTCCGCGTAGTTGGGACCGATGCGTGGACTTGGGATGCGCCATTCCCGCAGACGCTCGAGCGCTGGAACAAAACCAGGGATCCGTCGATTATTTGGGAGGGCCATAAGGCAGGCATGGAAAAAGGTTACTGCCAGATCGAAAAGTTGGGCAACCTACACCAATTGCCGTCAACCGGATTTGATGTCATCTGTTTTCCGGCCAAGATTAAAGGGGGCTCTGGCGGCTGGACCCGAGCCGTCGCGATTATCGATGACTAATATATTTTAACAAAGGAAGCGTACTTTTATGGCCAAGAACCGAAAAGTTATTATTACCTGTGCGGTTACTGGTGCGATCCATACGCCGACGATGTCACCACATTTGCCGATTACGCCCGACGAGGTGGCAAAGGACGCAATCGCTGCGGCGGAGGCGGGCGCCTCGATCCTGCATTTGCATGCGAGGGATCCGGCCGATGGGCATCCTGTTCCCGATCCTGAAGTGTTTATGGAGTTTCTTCCGCGAATTAAACAGGCGACAAACGCAGTGGTAAATATCACCACGGGCGGCGGCCATGGGATGACGTTAGAAGAACGCTGTGCGGCGGCTTTGGCGGTCAGCCCGGAGATGACGTCACTGAACATGGGGTCTATGAACTTTGGGCTCTATCCCCTCCTAGATAAAGGGCTCGACTGGCAATACTCGTGGGAACCTGAGTATCTCGAAATGACGAGAGACTTCATATTTCGTAATACATTCAAGGATATCGAGTGGGTTCTGAAGACGTTAGGTGAGGAACATGGCGTCCGTTTTGAGTTTGAGTGTTACGATATGGGACACCTTTACAATCTTGCACATTTCGTCGACCGGGGGTTGGTACAGCCGCCGTTTTTTGTGCAGACGATTTTCGGGATCTTGGGGGGTATCGGCGCCGATCTCGAAAACCTTGCCCACATGCGCCGCATCGCTAACAAGCTTTTTGGTGAGGAAAATTATGAATGGTCCATCTTGGCGGCGGGTCGAAACCAGATGAATTTTGTTACTACTGGAGCGATCATGGGCGGTAATGTTCGGGTTGGGCTAGAAGACTCGCTCTATATTGGAAAAGGACAGTTAGCGGAAAGCAATGCCGATCAAGTCTCCAAGATTAAGCGCGTAGTTGAAGACCTGTCTCTAGAAGTTGCCACACCCGAGGAGGCTCGCGAACGCCTCTCACTTAAGGGTGGCGATATGGTGAAATTTTAGAACCGACTTACCAAATTGAACTGCGGGGTTAAACTATGCAGCGCCTCCATCCTCCGGACGCATCCAAATATTCTGAAGAACAGAAACGAAGTGCCGATTCAATCGCTGGGACACGCGGTTCGATCCGCGGACCATTCGGACCATGGCTACACGCTCCTGGCCTAGCTGACCCGGCACAGCAGGTCGGCGCTTTTTTACGTTACGGATCCAAAATGCCCGGCAATTTGAGGGAGTTAGCGATCTGCACCGTCGGTCAGCACTGGCAGGCAAATTTCGAGTGGTTCGCCCATGCGCCGTTAGCAGTAGAGGAGGGGGTCGACGCCGATGCGGTTGAACTCCTGAGGACGGGTCGCTCTCCGCAGCCTCTCTCGGGTCATGAGCAGATGATCTATGACTTGACGCGGGAAATAATAACCTCTGGGAAGCTATCGGATGCATCTTATGAGAGTGGCGTCTCTACCCTTGGTCACGAGGTGATGGTAGAACTCGTCGGGATCTGTGGTTACTACACCTTGATTTCGTTTACGCTTAATGTATTTCAGGTAACCCTACCCGACGGGGAACCGATGCCATTCGGAGAATAGAAGCAACCACTTTCGCCTAAGGAGCGGCTCCAATGGCGGGGTGGGCGGGATTGGAACTACATTATGCCGCTGCTAAACGATTAGATTATGCTTGAATCTACAATCCATATAGGTTGCGATATCGGTGGTACCTTCACCGATATTGTTGCAAAACTTGCAGACGGCACGTTGCATATACGCAAGGTGGCCTCTACGCCGAATGATCCCGGGCAAGCAGTGGTTGACGGGTTGGCAGGGTTACTTAAAGACCTTGGTGCCAACTTCGGAGACGTTCATGAAATAGTTCATGGCACTACGGTCGGATCGAATACGATCCTGCAGAAATCGGGCGCGCGGACAGGTCTGATTACTACAAAAGGTTTCCGGGATGTTTTAGAGATTGGTCGTATTCGGACGCCGAGGATGTTTGACCTCTCTTGGGAAAAACCGGAGCCTCTAGTGCCGCGGCGTCATCGTCTGGAGGTTGGCGAACGAATGGGTGCCGACGGTAAACCGGTCCAATCGCTACCGACGGACGAGGTTATCGCCGCCGGGCGGATGCTTCTGGACGAAGGCGTCGAGTCTGTCGCAATCTGCTACATCAACTCCTGTATAAATTCCGAACATGAACGCAGTACCGTAGAAATTCTCGAACAAAACTTTCCCGAACTTTTGGTGACCGCTTCCTGCGACGTATTACCCGAGATGAAGGAATATGAACGCACGTCAACTACTGTCGTTAATGCTTATCTGTTGTCGGAGATGAGGAGATACCTCGCAAACTTGACCCGTAACCTGTCTGAGGCCGGAATGACAGCGCCGCTGCTCGTCGTTGCTTCATCGGGTGGCATGATGAGGGTGGAAACGGCCAGTGATATTCCGGTTTTTGCGGTGGGGTCGGGACCGGCGGGAGGCGTTATGGGAGCGGCGCGGTTAGGCCAAGATAATGGACATGAGAATGCGATCGCATTCGATATGGGCGGCACTACGGCGAAGGCTTCCATCATTGAGGACGGCGAGCCGATAGTGACAGCTGAGTATGAGTTCCGGGATGGCATCTCGACGCCCAGTCGCTTCATAAAAGGCGGGGGCTACATGTTAAAAGTACCTGCCATCGATATCGCTGAGGTTGGAGCGGGCGGCGGTTCTATTGCATGGATCGACGATGGCGGGCTACTTCAAGTGGGCCCGGCTTCCGCCGGCGCGGATCCCGGCCCGGCGTGCTATGGGCGTGGAAATGATAGGCCTACAGTTACCGACACAAACTTTGTTCTTGGGTATCTTAATCCGAATGGTCTGGTGGGTGGTGGGCTCGGAATTGATCGAAGACTTTCTGAAAAAGCGATAATGGATAAAGTCGGGACGCCGCTGGGCTTGGACGTGGTGCAGGCGGCCGCGGGGATAAGAAAAATTGCAAATGTTGCAATGGCGCGGGCAATACGGTCGGTTACGGTGGAACGCGGGCGTGATCCCCGCGATATGGCGCTGATGGCTTTCGGTGGGTCGGGCCCTGTGCACGCGGTAGAAGTTGCCGGACTATTGGGGATCCGGAAGGTGATCGTGCCAGCGATGTCGGGAGTTTTTAGTTCTGTGGGGATGTTAGCATCCGACGTCGAACATAATTTCGTGCGAACTTTGCTGCAGCCTTTTGCTCGGCTTGATGCTTCCCAATTCAGGGAGGTAACGACGCGATTGCGGGAGGACGGAATTGGACGTCTAAGTGCAGATGGTTTCGCTGAAAGCCAGATCCAACTTTCATTCGGTGCGGATGTCCGCTATCTCGGCCAGTCATCGGAACTGACGGTTCGGATGGAACCCGAAAGTGTTCTCAAGCTGGGTTTCGATACACTCGAAAGTGCTTTTCATACCGCTTATAACGAGACCTACGGATACAAAAATGATGAGGCGGTGGAGTTGGTTAGTGTACGGCTGTCTGCCCGAGGAATTCGGGAGAGCCGGCTTAGTTTTCGAGGCATCGACTCACAGGTAGTGCCGCTTGATATTGCGGACGACGAACGTGCCGCATGGTTTGCTGCCGCCGGCGATTATGTCGTAACGCCCACACGGGGGCGAACGATAATCTCTGAGGGCCGCGTCAACGGTCCTGCAATACTCGAAGCGTATGACACGACAATCGTGATACCGCCGCACGCCACCGCTGTCTCCGATGGTTGCGGCAGCGTTGTCATTGATGTCCCTGATAGCGCCATGGTGTAGTGATAATGGAAGGCAAAATCGACCCAATTACCTTTGCTGTAATAAAGAACGGTCTCGACGCGATCGTGGACGAAATGGCTTACGACGTAATGCGTACTGCGAGGTCGGAGATCGTAAAAGACGTAATGGATTTCTCTGCGGCCATTTGCGAGTTGTCTGGAAACATGATCGCTCAAGCCAAAACAGTGGCGCTTCACCTTGGGGCAGTGCCGGAGGCGATGGGCGTGGTGCTTGAAGAATACTCCGATGATCTTTCTCCCGGCGACGCGGTGATACTGAATGATCCCTACCAGGGAGGTATGCACCTGCCGGATATTTTCATGTTCATGCCGCTATTTCACGCGAACGACCTGCAGGGCTTTACGGTTGTTATATGCCATCACACCGATGTCGGTGGGCGCGTGGCGGGATCGAATGCAAGTGATTCCACAGAGATTTTTCAGGAGGGGCTCCGGATCCCGGCGCTGAAATTGTTCGAAAAAGGCGCGATAAATGAAACATTGATTAAGTTGATCGATTTGAACGTTCGCTTGCCTGATCGCGTCATCGGCGATCTGAAAGCACAGTTCGCTGCTTGCGGAACCGGAGCGCGCGAAATGAGTAAACTTTTCGATCGATACGGCGCACAGACGGCGCATATGTATTTTACCGAGTTGCTAGATTATGCCGAACGAATGACGCGTGAGGAGATTCAGCGATGGCCTGATGGGGTATATAAGTTCACTGATTTTATTGATGATGATGGTGTTACGGATAAACCGCTGCCGATCTCGATATCAATCACTGTTGACGGTGACAGCGTAGACGTCGATTACCAAGGTACTGCTTCGCAGGTGCCCGCCGCGCTAAATTCAACAAAATCTTATACTAATTCTTGTACTTATCTGTCGGTGCGTTGCGTGCTTAAGGGCGATATTCCCAATAACGCGGGTGTATTTCGGGCGATTAATGTAAAAGCGCCGGAGGCGTCGATCGTAAACCCGCAACTGCCGGCGGCATGTGCGGCACGGGCGTTAACTGGGTATCGTATTGTAGACGCGATGTTTGGTGCATTGGCGCAGATTGTGCCCGATAGAGTGCCTGCGGCCGGCGAGGGCGGCAATACTGTCGTTTGTCTCGGCGGGTATAGGGGCGATGGAACACCTTTTATCATTGTCGACATGATATGCGGGGCCTGGGGGGGAAGGCCGGATAAAGACGGTATAGAGGCAATTACCAATCCCTCCCAAAACCTTTCAAATACGCCGGTAGAAACAATGGAGTCGCAGCATCCGGTCCGCGTAGAGGAATATGCTCTTGTGCAGGATAGCTGTGGCGCTGGTAAATTCCGCGGCGGTCTTGGGGTTGCTCGGTCATATCGTCTCCTAGCGGAAGAGGCGGGGCTACAACTCCGGGCCGATCGAATGAAAATTCGCCCATATGGGCTGGCGGGAGGTGGTGAGGCAAGGCCCGCAGTAAATGAACTCACGACTAGAGAGGGGGAACATGTCTCGCTTCCCAGTAAAATCAATAGAAAGTTGCACCAAGGTGACCTAGTGCGACATCTGCAACCTGGGGGTGGTGGCTTTGGGGACCCGCTTCAACGAGACCCGGATAGGGTTGCGCGAGATGTTTGGAATAACAAAATTTCAGCGAGCTATGCCCAGAAATATCACAAGGTCGTGGTTGATCCGGATACAGGTCATCTAGACAAAGCAGCAACGGCTGTGCTTCGGGCAGGCGGCTAAGAAGTTGCGGTACCACACAACAGAACCGCCGTTCTTTTTCAGGCCGAATAGGCCTGCCAATTAGTCTAGGGCGACCAAATTGTCGGCAGCATTCCTACCGTCTCGGCTTGGCACTAGCTCGAACTCGACTTTCTGGCCTTCGCGCAAGCCGGGCAGGCCGGCGCGTTCGACGGCAGAAACATGGACGAAGGCGTCGTTTCCGCCGTCGTCAGGTTCAATGAATCCGAACCCTTTCGTGGAATTGAACCATTTAACTGTCCCTGTAGGCATAATAACTCCTTAATAGGCATCTGCTCGTTTCCCGCGTTTGATGCGGGATTGGTTGTGTCGATCGTACTGTCCGAGAACTGCTGTGTCAGACGTCGGTAACGGCGAAAAGCATGCCTCGTCGAGTATCAATCACTTTTTAGCTTAGCTTTATTATAAGTTTGAAGGCAAACGGTTTAACTTTGTCGTTAGGCACCTTGAGAAGTTGGAGATGGTTATTGCAGCCAAGTTGTAACTAGCACACGGTATTGGCGTGGCGATTTGTTCTTATGGAAGGTCAATTTTATGATTTCAGGAAAGGGTTTGAGGCTTTTGCGGCGGGGCTTTCTGCAGGGTTTTCAACCCCACCGGGTGGCGCCATAAGGCCAAGGTGGTCGATCAATTCGATAAGCTTCCGGAGTGTTTCGAGTTGATAGGAATCGATATCGATGTTGCGGTAATCGTAAAAGCCGCGGCCCTCGCGAAGTCCATTGCGGCCTTCCTTCATATATTGTTCCGCGATTGCCGGGACTTCGAACCGCTCGGATCGAAATGCATCCTTCATATAATTGCCGGCATAGCAAAGTATGTCGTTGCCACCCCAGTCTATAAATTCGATAAGACCTAGTATTGCAAACCGCAATCCGAACCCTATCCGTGTTGCCTTGTCGATTTCCTCCGCAGTGGCGACACCTTCTTCCACCGCGCGGGCTGCTTCGGACATTGCTAACGACTGAAGTCGGGGCACCACAAAACCTGGCCGTGCCTTAAGTACCACCGGGACCTTTCCGACGGTTTCCAGGAGAGTTTTTAGACGTTCGACGACTTCTGGGTTTGTTGCTGTGCCGACAGATAGTTCTACTAAGGGGATCAGGAAAGCAGGGTTCAACCAATGTGCATTGAGAAACCGCTCTGGACCGTCTACGAAGGCCGCAAGCTCGTCGACAAGCATGGTTGAGGTTGTCGACGTGATAATGGCTTCCGGAACGGCATGTTCGCAGGCGATCGTATAGGCCCGCTGTTTTAACTCCACAACTTCCGGTACGCCTTCGAGAATAAGTGCGGCTTCGGTCAGGGCTTCCTCAGCGCGATGTAGAGGCAGGACCGAGATGCGACCCATGATCGTTTCGATGTCAGAATCTGGAATGCGGCCAAGGGCTGCCATAAGACTGACAGTCTGGCTGATATCCGAGATCGCCGCCGTTTTCAATTGTTCAAAGGCCGTTGGACCACGTTCTTTGACATCTAGCAATCGGATTTCGTGATCGGCATAGGCGAACACATGGGCAAGACCGCGTCCCATCCGTCCTGCGCCGATGGCGGTGATAATTTGTTTTTCAGGCATTCAGTCCGCTGTCCAAAAGGGTGCGGATGTCTTTCCGGCCAAGATCCGCAAGCCCAATATTTTCCATGGTGCGACCAGTCACTCGGTAATCGCGCCCCACAGCTGCGCCGGCTATAGCGAGAAGGCCATCTGCGACCGGGCAGGGTACGCCGGCCCAGTCGCCTAATGACACCAGAAAAGCAAGTCCAAGTGCTATATCTTCGGTCATATAACGATGGTTAAATAAATCAATTTTTTCCCGCCAGTCGCTGGAGTCTACCAAGTCGTCATGAGAGGTCACCGAATACATGGTGTCCCCATCCGGATCGCGATTGTAATGGTCTGCCAGTGGAAAATGGGGAGTGAAGTATCCGAGCGCTTCACGTATAGCGATACGTTCAGCATCCAAAGCGTCGTGAACGTTTCGGATGGTTTTTTGGGTGCCTTCGTTATGAATGTCCCAAGTGTCGAAATGGGCAAGAGGGCCGGCGTTCATCAGGATCAGTGGCGGGTGAATAATTGGCCCGTAATTTAATAAAGCCGCATCGAGGACGTCTCGACGGCGTTCTACTTCCGGAAATAAACGCTCAATAACACCAAAACCATGGTTCGATTTGCACGCCGGAAATATACCTGTTGGTAGGCGCACCGTACGAGTTGTGACCCGTGTTGATCCATTGGGTTGTTTGCGTACGAGCCAGGGTAGGGTGCCGGCATCGCCGAAAGATACATCAGCTTTATTGCCGGTATCTCGGACCTGTTTGGCCATCAGGTAGCTTCCGAAGGTGCCCGGCGGAATAAAAACTACCTGATCGTCTTTCAGGTGGGGCGCCATCGCGGCGCACAATCCCTCTTGGGCGGTGGCCGGTAGTGGCGACAAGATCAATTCGGCACCATCCATTGCGGCCGCGATATCGTTGGTTACCATGGAGAGCGATATATCGCGGTGGCCGTCGCTGTCGGTCAGAGTGATTGCTTTGTTGTTAGCGATATCTCGGAGAGCTTCGGTATTTCTGCGCCAGAACCGCACGTTGTGGCCTGCTTCCGCGGCGTCAGCCGCCGCCGCGTAACATCCGTGTCCACCTCCCAAAACAGCTACTTCCATGATCACGCCCTCCAATGTTTGTTGGTAATGGTCGTATTTAAATTTAAAAAAAAGATGTAATTCGCGTCATTTCATTCGGAGAACGATTTTACCGCGAGCGTGATTGGTCTCACTTAGACGATAGGCGTCAATC
>JAYYZV010000093.1:0-7845 GCA_036339975.1 Pseudomonadota bacterium
CTCGCATGGTTGACGCGTCGCTCAAAACCAAACTTCAACGGCTTGAACTATCATTGAAAGGGGCAGCGTGATGGATATCCGCGCCGCAGAAATCTCATCAATTCTTAAGGACCAGATCGCGAATTTCGGGACCGAGGCGGAGGTCGCTGAGGTCGGTGAAGTTCTGTCAGTTGGCGACGGTATCGCCCGTGTTTACGGCCTCGATAGCGTCCAAGCCGGCGAAATGGTCGAATTTCCCGGCGGCATAAAGGGAATGGCGCTGAACCTAGAAACAGACAATGTCGGTGTCGTTATCTTTGGTTCTGATGCTAATATCAAGGAAGGTGACACGGTTAAACGGACTGGCACCATTGTGGATGTGTCGGTTGGTAAGGGTCTTCTGGGCCGTGTTGTGGACGCGCTAGGCGAGCCCATCGACGGCAAGGGCCCGATCGAAGCGGCTGAAAGGCGCCGTGTTGATGTTAAAGCGCCTGGTATAATTCCACGGCAGTCGGTGTCCGAGCCGATGCAGACTGGTTTGAAAGCTATCGATAGCCTTATTCCTGTCGGCCGCGGCCAGCGGGAACTGATCATTGGCGATCGTCAGACCGGAAAAACGGCTATTGCGGTCGATACAATCATCAACCAGAAAAAAGCCTTCGATGACGGCGATACCGACAAGCAGCTCTTTTGCATCTATGTAGCGGTTGGTCAGAAGAGGTCCACAGTTGCGCAGATCGTGAAGCAGCTTGAAGAGGTGGGGGCAATGGAATACACCATCGTGGTCGCCGCCACGGCGTCCGAACCGGCGCCGCTGCAATTTCTTGCGCCATATGGCGGCTGCACGATGGGCGAATATTTCCGCGACAACGGCATGCATGCGTTGATCATTTACGACGATCTGTCCAAACAGGCCGTTGCCTATCGCCAGATGTCGCTGCTGCTGCGCCGTCCACCAGGACGTGAAGCCTATCCGGGCGACGTTTTTTATCTCCATTCGCGGCTTCTTGAACGCGCCGCGAAGATGAGTGACGAAAACGGCGGCGGATCTTTGACCGCCTTACCCGTCATCGAAACTCAGGCGGGCGACGTGTCGGCTTATATTCCTACTAATGTCATTTCGATCACTGACGGTCAGATTTTCCTTGAAACCGAGTTGTTTTACTCGGGGATTCGTCCGGCCGTGAATGTAGGCCTGTCGGTCAGCCGCGTTGGCTCCGCCGCGCAGATCAAGGCGATGAAACAGGTAGCCGGCTCAATTAAGCTGGAACTGGCCCAGTACCGAGAAATGGCGGCCTTCGCGCAGTTTGCTTCGGACCTTGACGCCTCTACGCAGAAGCTTCTGGCTCGCGGCGAGCGCCTAACCGAGCTTCTGAAACAGCCGCAGTATTCACCCTTACCGGTCGAGGAGCAGGTCGTGTCGATTTTCGCCGGTGTGAATGGCTATCTCGACGATATTCCGGCTGGCGATGTAACCCGCTTCGAGCAGGGCTTCATTTCGGAAATGAAATCCAGCCATGCGGATGTACTCACTACCATTCGCGAAGAACAGGCAGTGTCCGACGAAACCGAGGCTAAACTCAAAAGCACCCTCGACAAATACGCTAAGAATTTCACTGTGGCCTGATAGGCCGACTCGTAATCAAGAACCGGTAGCGGGACATGCCAAGCCTTAAAGACCTCCGAATGCGGATAGACAGCGTCAAATCGACGCAGAAAATCACCTCGGCCATGAAGATGGTTGCAGCGGCTAAGCTGCGCCGTGCGCAGGAGCAGGCGGAAGCGGCACGGCCCTATGCCGAGCGGATGGACCGGATGCTCGGGGCGCTAGCTGGGTCTCTGGCGTCGACTGAAGGGGCGTCTCCGCTGCTGGCTGGCACTGGCAAACAGGATACGTATCTGCTAGTGGTGATGACGTCCGACCGTGGACTTTGCGGGGCGTTCAACTCGTCGATTGTGCGCGAAGCACGCCGAATGATAGTCGAGCTGCAGGCCGACGGTAAGGATGTGAAAATTCTGTGTGTTGGCAAGAAAGGCTGGTCTCAGCTTCGCCGTGAATATGCGTCGCTGATCGTCGATCTGATAGAGGACGTGGGTCGCCAGCGGCTGAGCTTCGAGGACGCTCAGGGGATCGCGAGCCGCGTCCTAGAAATGTCCGAGTCCCGAGAATTCGATGTCTGTACGCTGATCTACAACACTTTCAAATCTGCGATTTCTCAGATTGTAACCCGACAGCAGTTGATTCCCTTTGCGGTCGAGGAAGCCGAAGAGGATGGGTCTAAAGAAATTGACGCCCCGGCGGTGGTTTACGATTACGAACCGGATGAAACCGATATTCTCGACGTTTTGCTGCCGCGTAACATGAGCGTGCAGGTTTTCCGGTCGCTGCTCGAAAACAATGCCAGTGAACACGGTGCGCGGATGGGCGCGATGGACAACGCGACCCGCAACGCCGGCGAAATGATCGATAGTCTGACGATGAGTTACAACCGTTCCCGTCAGGCCGTCATTACCAAGGAACTGATCGAAATAATCTCGGGCGCCGAAGCAGTTTAGCGCCCCGCAATGACGATGGACGAGGTATGAATATGGCCGACACGGCAAACAACATCGGCAGCGTGTCCCAGGTGCTGGGCGCTGTAGTAGACGTGCAGTTCGAAGGCGATTTGCCGGAGATCATGAACGCACTGGAATGCGACAATGACGGCAACCGCTTGGTTCTCGAAGTCGCGCAACATCTTGGTGAAAGCACGGTGCGTACCATCGCGATGGATACGACGGAAGGTCTCGTCCGAGGACAGGACGTCACCGATACGGGGAGCCCTATCACTATGCCGGTGGGTCCTGAAACGCTCGGGCGTATCCTGAACGTTATCGGAGAGCCGATCGACGAACGTGGACCGCTTAGCACATCCAAACGTCTTCCCATCCACCGAGACGCGCCTGAATTTACGGACCAGTCGACTGAAACCGACGTATTGGTAACCGGCATCAAGGTTGTCGATCTGTTGGCGCCATATTCGCGCGGGGGCAAGATAGGCCTGTTTGGTGGCGCCGGTGTTGGCAAGACCGTGTTGATCATGGAGTTGATCAACAACGTCGCGAAGGCACATGGAGGGTATTCCGTGTTTGCCGGGGTGGGCGAACGGACCCGCGAAGGCAACGATCTGTATCACGAAATGATGGAATCGGGCGTTATCCAACCGGACGGAGAATCCAAGGCGGCGCTGGTTTACGGCCAGATGAACGAGCCGCCAGGGGCACGTGCGCGGGTTGGGCTTTCCGGGTTAACGCTGGCCGAATATTTTCGCGACGAAGAAGGTCAGGACGTGCTGTTGTTCGTCGACAACATTTTCCGTTTTACTCAGGCAGGCTCTGAAGTGTCCGCGCTGCTCGGCCGTATTCCATCGGCGGTGGGCTATCAGCCGACGCTGGCGACCGATATGGGTAACCTGCAGGAACGTATCACGACAACCAACAAGGGTTCGATTACATCGGTGCAGGCGATCTACGTGCCTGCTGATGATCTGACCGACCCAGCGCCGGCGACATCCTTTGCCCATCTCGATGCGACCACGGTGTTGTCGCGCCAGATTGCGGAGCTTGGCATTTATCCGGCCGTCGACCCGCTCGATTCCACGTCGCGCATCCTCGATCCCCGCACGGTCGGTGACGAGCATTATGAAGTTGCGCGTGAAGTTCAGCGCGTTCTGCAGACGTATAAGTCGCTGCAGGACATCATCGCTATTCTCGGAATGGAAGAACTTTCTGAAGAAGATAAGCTGGTAGTCGCGCGAGCGCGGAAAATCCAGCGCTTCCTGTCGCAGCCGTTTCATGTCGCTGAGATATTCACGGGGATGCCCGGTGTGTTTGTAGATTTAGAAGAGACTATCAGAGGCTTCAAGGGGCTGGTTGAAGGCGAATACGACGATTTACCGGAGGCGGCTTTCTATATGGTCGGGAAGATTGAGGACGCGGTCGGAAAAGCGAAGGATATGGCAGCGGCGGCCTGATTACAGGACCTTGAACCGAAACTTGGGGACGGAATATGGCTGAATCTTTTGCATTCGAACTTGTATCGCCGGAAAAAGTATTGCTGTCCGACAATGTCGAGATGGTTGTGGTCCCCGGAGCCGAAGGTGATTTCGGCGTTCTGACCGGCCATTCACCTCTGATTTCCTCCCTAAGGCCGGGTGTCATTGGCACTTATAACGGGGACAAGATTGAGAAACGCATATTCGTCGCTGGCGGATTTGCCGAAGTTACCGGAGAACGGTGCACCGTGCTGGCCGAAGAGGCTGTGGCGGTTGAAGATATCGATGCTGGGGTTGCCGAAGAACGGGTTAAGACCGCGAACGAAGCAGTTTCGGCGGCAGAAAATGATACAGCGCGAAATGGGGCGGAAATGGAACTCGCCGTGGCTAAGGCTATGCTATCTGCGGGAAATCTGGCTTGACCGTTTAAGTGCCAGCCCGGCAACAGGGGCAACATCTATTACTGTTGAATTTGCTTGCATAGGGTGGACAAAATAACACCGTTTAGGCAATTTTCACGGTGAAGGGGAGAAAAACTCCTGATATCCGACTCGTAGCAAATGCATCAGCTGGTTTTTCGGGCAAGCTACAACTGGATATTGCGGGCATAAAAACCGCTGAGGCGTGCTGGGTAGTTTCTTAAAAAAGCGCTGTGGAGGCTTTGAGTGAGCAAATTTCTATTATCGTCCGCTGCGGGGTTGGCTCTCATCCTTGTTGCAACCACTTTCTTTCCCAATGGTGCGTTAGCGCAGGACACTAGGCTAAGCGACGGTGACACAGCATGGATTCTGACCGCTACCGCCTTGGTGCTTTTTATGACTCTGCCGGGGCTGGCGTTATTCTATGGCGGACTGGTCCGGGCACGGAACTTGCTTTCGGTTCTTATGCAGTGCTTTTCGGTGGCGTGCCTGATGTCACTGATGTGGCTGATTGTTGTCTACAGCCTCGCTTTTGGTGACGGCGGCGCGGCAAACGCATGGATTGGCGGGTTTGGAAAGACGTTTCTGTCGGGTATTGGACCTGACACTCTCTCAGGATCAATTCCTGAATCCGTATTTTTCATATTTCAGATGACATTCGCCATTATTACCCCGGCACTGATCGTCGGCGCATATGTGGAGCGTATCAAATTCAGCGCTGTGTTATGGTTCAGCGCGATCTGGATCATATTTGTATATGCGCCGGTATGTCATTGGATCTGGGGTGGCGGGTGGCTTGCGGATCTCGGGGTAAAAGACTTTGCAGGCGGGCTTGTGGTTCACGTCACGGCGGGTGTTTCTGCTTTGGTTATTGCCAATATACTTGGCGGACGGCGAGGGTTTCCAAGTGACGTTACACCGCCGCATAACCCGGGCCTAACTATGATTGGTGCCGCTATGCTATGGGTTGGCTGGTTCGGCTTTAACGCTGGTTCGGCGCTGGCTGCCGACGGGGCGGCGGGCATGGCGATGGTGGTGACGCATATTTCTGCCGCGACGGCCTCGTTGGTTTGGATGGGTATAGAATGGGTTAAACACGGCAAGCCTAGCCTTGTTGGGATAGTCACGGGTATGGTTGCCGGTCTCGCGACGATCACCCCCGGCGCAGGCTTCGTAGGGCCGATCGGTGCGGTGTTTTTTGGTTTTCTTGCGGGTCTTATCTGCTACTGGTTTGTCGGTTTCATTAAGCAAAAGATCAGAATAGACGATTCACTCGATGTCTTCGCCGTTCATGGTGTTGGAGGCGCGTTGGGGATTCTGCTAACATCTTTCTTCGGCGCCGAAATGCTTGGCGGTTTAGGCCTCGGCGAGGGAATGACTATGACAAAGCAGCTTGGCGTTCAGGTCCTAGGTTTGATTGCCGTAGCCGCGTGGTCGTTGGTGATCAGTTGGATAATCATCAAGATTATTCAGACAACCATAGGTCTCCGGGTTAACGAAGAAGACGAGATCGAAGGGCTCGACATTACGTCGCATGGTGAGCGTACCCATCTGAATTAACAGGGCTGAGTTAATGTTCGGCTTCAGGTTTGTTTTAAGGGTGTTTTGCCTGTGACATATAATCATGCCCGTGTGGGCGCATGTCATTGCATAAATTATTTGTTCAACAAAAGGTTGGTCACCCTCGCCTTTTTAATACCGTCGGGTTCCTTGCGATGGGTTTGGTTTTCCATTTGGGATAAGCTGCTACGACATCGCGGTATATCTTACGCTTAAATTGGACGATCTCCTGAATCAAGGTCTCTCTATCGGTCCATTTCCAGCGCCTGAATTCGGGGTGTTTTGTCTCGATGTTGATATCGGCGTCTTTTCCGGTGAACCGGAATGCAACCCATATTTGTGCCTGACCATAGAACTTTCCGCCCCAAGCCCGTTGGTGGATTTTTCGCGGAAGTGAATAAGTTCGCCATGAATCATCCACGCCAATAAGCAAAACGTCTTCGATACTGGTCTCTTCCCGGAGTTCTCGTATTGCTGCCTCTATTGCATTTTCGCCTGCGTCAATTCCCCCCTGAGGCATTTGCCACGCCTCCGGCGTATCTAGGCGCTCCCCGACGAAAATTCGATCCTCATCATTCAACAGTAGAATGCCGACGCAGGGACGATACCGGTCGGGAGGTAATCCCGGGCCAGTCATTTCACTTTACCTTGGGAAGACTGAATCGTAAGTGCTGAGATGGGCGCTAGAGCAAAACCGCGGGCTCGGAGCTGGCGTGCCCAGTTGGCGATCCTTTCGAGTGTTACTGGGTACGGAGACGCAATCCCGATAGCCTGTGTGTCCCTCCGTGCGCGTGTCTCCAGTTCCCCGAATCTCCTGTCGATATTTTTGCGGGATGCCGTTTCGTCCAGAGTTAACTTAGATACGGCGAACGCGATCCCGAGCTCGTGCGCGATAACCGGGGTGGTGCTTCCCGTCGTAGTTCCGCTGTCCAGATACAGAAGTCCCCGTCGTTTAAGCTCATTTAACACCGGTTCCATGTGTTTTCGCGAGGCTGTAAACCGTGACCCTAGAAAGTCGACCACCCCAACATATCCGGATGCCCGGCTAAGCCCCCAGAAAAGCCGATTGAGATTCTGGTTGGCATTCAGCGATGTCAGAAGTGTCTGCGGGCCCGGGTCATAGGACGGATAGTTTACCGGCTCCATCGGGATATTGATGAGGACCTCGTGTCCGGCCGCCCGGGCGAGCCTGACCCATTCTTTAAGTTTTGAGGAATGGGGCGCAAAAGCAAGCGTAACGGCCCCGGGCAGGCCCTGGATCGCCGACTCTGTAGCGGCGTCGGAGAGACCGAGGCCGGTCACTACGATACCAATTCGTGGGCGTTTGTCCGCCCGGTTAAAGGGCTTTGCATATACATCAACGGGTTTACGACCGTCGTATCCGATCCGAGGTAGCGGCCCGATGGCAGTGGTCTGAACTAGACCTTTATCAGGAGCGGGTAGTAGTGGGCCGTCCGAAATTACTCTTGCCAACGGCTTTGGGTTTTTGGGTTGATCCGGCCGCGTCAGAGGTATCTCCGCCGGTTTTGCTGCCACTGACGGCCTCTGATTTTTTGTTGTTTGCGTTTTTGAAGAAAACCCTATCTGGGGAGTGGTCATCTTTGTTGCTTCCGGGATTTCATTATCCTTTTCCGGCGTCTCGGCCGTCTTGGGAATGCCGACCGGGTTCGGAGCTGCAGCCCCCTGCGTATTTATAGGTGTCGATTTCTCCCGTTTTGGTGCCTCTATCGGCTCCTTCGAAGATAGTGTTGGCGGTCTCCCACCCAGAGTCTTTTCCTGAAACACAAATTCAGCCAGAACATACTCGTGCGTTGCTGTAGCGATCTTGTTTTTTTGGGCTTTGGGGCTGGTCA
>JAYYZV010000094.1:0-5498 GCA_036339975.1 Pseudomonadota bacterium
CAAAATCCAAATTTGACAACCTTTACGGCTGCCGTGAAAGCTTGGTGGACGGCATTAAACGCGCGACTGACGTAATGGTAGCTGGAAAAGTCGGCGTCGTGGCCGGGTATGGCGATGTTGGCAAGGGTTCGGCGGCCTCGCTCCGAAACCAGGGTGCCCGAGTGCTGGTCACGGAAATCGACCCCATTTGCGCGCTGCAGGCTTCGATGGAGGGTTACGAGGTCGTGACTATGGAGGAGGCTGCGTCGATTGGGGATATTTTTGTCACCACGACCGGGAATATCGATGTCATCACGCTTGACCACATGCGCGAGATGAAAGACCGAGCGATCGTTTGCAATATCGGCCATTTCGACAGTGAAATACAAATTGATTCGCTGCGCAACTTCAAGTGGGACAACGTCAAACCACAGGTCGACGAGGTCGAATTCCCTGATGGAAAGAAACTGATCGTTCTTGCGGAGGGCCGTCTCGTAAATCTTGGCTGCGCGACAGGTCACCCTAGTTTTGTAATGAGCGCATCTTTCACCAATCAGGTGATCGCCCAACTCGAATTGTGGGATAATAGTGCCACCTACGAAAAAGAAGTCTATGTCCTTCCCAAGCACCTCGACGAAAAAGTTGCGGCGCTGCATCTGGAAAAACTAGGTGTAAATCTTACCAAGATGACCAAAGAGCAGGCCGACTATCTTGGGATTGACCAGACTGGTCCTTATAAGCCGGATCACTACCGATACTAACACGAAGTTGGCTATTTCGGCGGATTTAGCTAGATGCTTGAAAACTTGGCTCGCCCCTATTGGGGTCGACCCTTTATACGGGAACTGCAAACCCCGGCCGGCGGAAAGTTGGCCAGATGTACTAATTGAAGTTGCGAGCTGCCGAAGCCGTCTGCAGTTTCCCTACGTATTAGAAGTTGGAACAAGTTCCCTGCCAACGAGGAGAATGAGTAATTGGGGGATTTTCGATATTTCCCTCCATTGCGTGGAATCGGCGGCGGAGATAAACCAATTGGATGGCTAATTCCGGAACCCCCAAAAAAATGAGGAGCGTCGCCCTGCCTGACGAGCAGGCAACCAAAGCATTGGCTGCGGAATTTGCTTGTGAGTTGCGCCGGGGCACCGTAATTGCGCTGACAGGAGATCTTGGGGCTGGAAAATCTGTTTTCGCGCGCGCGCTGATTCAGGCACGCGCCAAAGCCGCCGGGGTCGATATAGGGTCTGTGCCAAGCCCTACCTTCACACTGGTACAGCAATATGATCTGCCGGGTTTCACAATCTATCATTTTGATCTGTATCGGCTGTCCGGACCAGACGAAGCATGGGAAATCGGGCTTGAAGAAGCTTTTTCTGAGGGGGTGTCGCTGATCGAATGGGCGGATCGGGTCGAAAACCATCTTCCGAGTGGTTCGATTGGAATCCACCTTTCCCCCGGGGCTACAGAAGAAGCCCGAATTGCTAAAGTATCGGAACCTTTATGACGCCCGGCCGTGTCGAGCTGATCGACTTGTTTCTTGCCTCTGCCGGGTGGGCCGGGGCTAATCGAGCAGTTCTTGCCGAAGATGCGTCCTTCCGGCGTTACGAACGCGTGACACGAGGGGCAGAGCGCGCGGTTCTGATGGACGCGCCACCAGATTTCGAAGATGTTCGGCCGTTTGTCCTTATTGCACGAACGCTGAAGGCCTTTGGATATAGTGTCCCCAATATCCTCGCCGAAGATGTGGTGCAGGGGTTCCTCTTGCTTGAAGACCTAGGTGATGACACCTATTCTCGTCTTCTGGACATCGGCACTGAACCGACAACTCTCTACGAATTGGCCGTGGATGTTCTGATTGATATCCATCGACGGTCCGTCTCCGAGGTCGTGCCCTGTGGCGTCGCATCATATGATGACATTCTGTTCCAGACCGAGGCCAAATTAATGACCGAATGGTATCTACCCGCGGTCTTGCCAGAGGCCCCAGACGAGCCCGCAATCCATAAATATTGCGATATTTGGAGCCGGCTTTTGCCCGAGGCCCGAAACGTACCAGATACACTTGTGCTCCGCGATTTTCATGTCGATAACCTAATTCGCGTCAGAGCGCGTGATGGGATCTCAGCATGTGGTCTGCTCGATTTTCAGGATGCGTTGAGAGGTCCTGTTACATATGACTTCGTTTCGCTAATGGAAGACGCCCGCCGCGACGTGCCAGATGAACTCGCCGCCGCAATGAGAGTACGATACCTAGCGGCATTTCCGCAAAGTGATGCGGAAGCCTTCGACAGGTCCTGTGCCATTCTCGGTGCGCAGCGCCATTGCAAGGTGCTGGGTATATTTACCCGCCTTCGAGATCGCGACGGAAAAGACGGTTATCTCCACCATGTGCCGCGACTATGGAGGTTATTGGAACGGGCTGTAACGCATCCGTCGCTTTATGAGTTGAGGGTCTGGCTTGACGAATTTGTGCCTGCCGACCTGCGCATGATACCGACAGCCAGTAAAGCGGCATGACAAGTGACCTAAAATATACGGTCCCCACCCATGCCATGGTTCTGGCTGCTGGGCTAGGTCTGCGCATGCGACCGCTCACTCAAAACCTGCCCAAACCCCTACTGGACGTCGGCGGCGAAACTATGCTTGACCAAGTGCTCGACCGGCTACACGAAGCAGGGGTAATTAAGGTCGTGGTTAATACGCACTGGTTGCCGGAAATGATCGAAAATCATCTCAGCAATCGAGCTGCCCCGATAATAGAAATATCGCGTGAAGATGAACTCCTGGAAACTGGCGGCGGGATCGCCAGGGCTCTGCCACTTTTGGGAAATAATGCTTTCTACGCTGCCAACGCCGATATTGTTTGGCGCGACGGTCCCATTCCGGCGCTTCGCCGGCTTGCCGAGGCCTGGGACGAAAATAAAATGGATGCGCTGATGTTGCTGACCGCCACTGTCCGGGCAATCGGCTACGATGGTAGCGGCGATTTCATGATGGATCCGCTCGGAAAGCTTACAAGGCGGCGTGAGCGCGAGATAGCTCCCTATGTATTCACCGGGTTACAGCTGCTGCACCCACGTTTGTTTCGAGATTTACCGTCCGGACCATTCTCTATGAATGTGCTTTACGACCGAGCGTTGGAATCTGGACGTATTTACGGAATGGCACATGACGGCGACTGGTATCACGTAGGCACGCCAGACGCGATTGATGTGGCCGATGCAGAAATACTGGAGAAAGAAGGCGCCCGTGTGCGGCTGCTTTTGTGATTTCTGGCCCGGCGTTGGAGCGCGCCCCAAGCATATATAACATTTCCGCTGGGACAAAGTTTCTAGATGACTTAGCGCTGGGTATCCTCGACAGGTACGGTGCCGATCCCCAGATATTGGCGGGGGTTCAGGTGATGCTGCCGACACGACGCGCTTGCCGCGCTCTAAGTGATGCGTTTCTGCGCGTTACCGGTGGCGCGCCGGTCCTGCTCCCGGTGATGACGCCGATTGGCGACATCGAAGAGGATGAGCTCGGATTTATCGCTTCCGACCAACCGGCGGTCGCCGAGGCACTAAACCTGCCACCCGCGATCCCGCCCCTGCGCCGACAAACTCTGCTCTCGCGGTTGATCATGGCAGGGGACGAGAATGTGTCGGCGGCGCATGCGGCGCTGTTGGCGCGCGAGCTCGCCCGGTTGCTGGACGAGGCCCAGACCGAGCGGCTGAATTTCGCGGATCTCAGCCGGATTGTCCCTGACCGCTACGCGGGCCACTGGCAGGAAACACTGGAATTCCTCAAAATTGTCACCGAGAACTGGCCGGCCATCTTATTGGAACAAGGTTGTATCGACCCCGCCGAACGCCGCAACCGTCTAATTGATACGCAGATTGCACTGTGGAGGGAGTCCACCCCCCAGACGCCTGTTATCGCGGCCGGGTCTACCGGTAGTATTCCTGCGACCGCCGACTTATTGTGTTGTGTTGCGACACTGCCTCAAGGTGCCGTCGTTCTGCCCGGCCTCGACCTATCGCTCGATAATGAAACCCGCGGCGCGCTTACCCCTGGGCACCCCCAATTCGGAATTATCAACCTTTTACGTCTTATGGACGCAGATATCGACAATGTATTGCCTTGGACGAGCAGCGATAAGGGAGATGTCGACCGCGTGAAAACGCTAAATGCTGCTCTCCGACCGCCTGTCAGCGTATCCAGCATTGCTCCGCCTGAAGACCCGGAAAAGGCATTTTCCAGCATTAGCGTCGTGACCGCGCCAGGACCGCAACAGGAAGCACTTTCAATTGCCTTAATTATGCGTGAAGTGCTGGAAGAAGATGTACGGACTGCCGCTTTGATTACCCCGGACCGCAGGCTGGCGCGGCGGGTTGCCGCCGAACTGAGACGGTGGGGTATCGAAATTGACGATTCCGCGGGTATACCGCTGACGGAAACGGTTCCGGGAGTATTCCTGCGCCTTACCGCCGATGCAGTGACGAATGACGCTGCACCGGTATCTTTACTGGCGGCGTTAAAGCATCCGCTGGCGGCCGGCGGCCTAGATCCCTCACTATTTAGGAAACGGGTCCGGCAAATGGAAATCGCTATTCTCCGCGGACCGCGGCCAGCACCGGGCTTTCGGGGACTGCAAGCCCGGCTAGGCACGTTCGAACTGCAAGCGGACCTGACGCATTGGG
The DNA here is from genome assembly GCA_036339975.1 of Pseudomonadota bacterium. Taxonomy (GTDB): domain Bacteria; phylum Pseudomonadota; class Alphaproteobacteria; order MPNO01; family UBA830; genus UBA830. Next base: position 4,659 of record JAYYZV010000094.1, read on the forward strand.
TTGCGGCGCTAGCCGATCTGGCTGCACCGCTGTCGGAGCTGGTAAGCCGTAGCCGAGTATCCGCTGTTGAGCTTTTGGAAGCCCACGTCGCCTTCGCGGAGGCTTTGGCAGAATCGCAAGACGAGACGGGGGTAGATCGTTTGTGGGCCGGCGAGGCGGGCGAAAGCGCGGCTGTCTTGATAAATGACCTGCGAGCTGCATTGCAGGCAATGCCGCCGATCTCAGGGCGTGATTGGCCGTCCCTTCTGGAAACGCTGATGGCGGGTGCTGTTGTGCGACCGCGATACGGTGGCCATCCCCGTCTCAATATATGGGGCTTGTTAGAAGCCCGACTGCAGCAGGCAGATCTGATCATTCTAGGCGGGTTGAACGAAGGTGTGTGGCCACCCGAACCTGCCACCGATCCTTGGATGAGCCGCCCCATGCGTGACGTATTCGGTCTCGCCCCGGCGGAAAGACGGATTGGCCTGACCGCCCACGATTTTATTCAGGCTGCCGCCGCACCCAAAGCAATCGTAACCCGGTCCACTCGGATTGACGGATCGCCGACCGTACCGGCCCGCTGGCTTAGCCGGATAGAAACACTGCTGTCGGCGAGCGATGAAGGACGTGCCGTGTTGCGTCGCTGGTTGGATGATGGGCAAAAATGGCTGGCTTGGCAGGACCGGATCGATACACGGCACGAGGTCTGTCCGACGCCGGCACCGGCGCCCACCCCACCTCTCGGCGCGCGGCCCGACCGGTTATCGGTCACCGATGTCGAAACCTTGGTCCGTGACCCTTATGCTGTTTATGCGCGACGTGTTTTGGAACTTTCAGCACTCGATCCGCTCGATGCGG
>JAYYZV010000095.1:0-19899 GCA_036339975.1 Pseudomonadota bacterium
AGGTCTTTAAGGGAAAAAAGATGGCTGGTCATATGGGGGCAGAACGGGTCACCGTCCAGAACCTAGCCATCGTCCGGACCGATGTCGATCAGGGGCTAATTTTGGTCAGCGGGAGTGTGCCTGGCCATAAGGGTGCTTGGGTAGAAATTTCCGATTCTGTAAAGGCCGAGCGTCCAGAAGATGCACCGTTCCCGGCTGGTTTAAGGGCCGGGTCGCAACCCGCTGACGGAGAGCCACCGAGCCAAGTTTCTGCTGACGCGGCTGATGCCGCAGACCATGCTGATGATGCTGCAGATCATGAAGATAAAAAGGAATAGCGCGCCATGAAATGCGACGTGCTCACTCTCGATAACAAAAAAGCGGGTTCGATCGATCTCGCGGATGGTGTGTTTGGATCCGAAGTTCGGAAAGATATCATATCGCGCATGGTCAACTGGCAGCTTGCCAAACGCCGAAGTGGCAACCACAAAACCAAGAATGTTAGTGAAATTCAAGGTACGACTGCCAAACCTTGGAACCAGAAGGGAACCGGCCGCGCTCGTGCGGGTACGGTTCGGGCGACGCAGTTCCGCGGTGGTTCGACCGTTTTCGGCCCCATTGTGCGCGGTCATGGCCACAAGCTTCCTCGGAAGGTCCGTCAGTTGGCCATGCGCTCAGCGCTTTCGAGTAAGCAGGCCGACGGAAAGTTAATTATACTTGATGATGCAACGCTTGATGCCCCGAAAACGAAAGATCTCGCCACCAAACTATCGGCGCTTGGTTGGTCAAACGTTCTGATAGTTGCCGGTGCCAACGTTGATAGAAATCTAGCCCGGGCGGCAGCAAATATCGCCAACGTCGACGTCCTGCCGCAGCAGGGTGTTAATGTTTACGACATTGTTCGCCGAGAAACTCTGGTCCTGACTAAGGCTGCCGCCGAGCACCTACAGGAGAGATTGTCATGAGTTGGAAATATTACCGCCCTGTCACGATCTCGTCTGCGTCTGCCTGTGATGTGATCCTTTCTCCGGTTATCACCGAAAAGGCGACCATGGGATCGGAGTACAATCAGGTGACGTTCCATGTTCCGTTGGGGGCCAACAAACCGGCAATCCGCGCAGCCGTCGAAGAGCTATTTAAGGTGAAAGTTAAGGCGGTAAACACCATCCGTCAGCAGGGAAAGGCCAAGCGTTTCCGCGGTATGTTGGGTAAACGCCCCGATTACAAAAAAGCGATCGTGACGCTGGAAGATGGGCACTCGATCGACGTGACCACAGGGGTCTGATCCAATGGCACTTAAAAAATACAAACCTAATACGCCGTCTCAGCGGGGACTGGTCCTCATCGACCGGTCGGAACTTTGGAAGGGTAAGCCGGTAAAGGGACTGACGGAGGGACTAAACAAGTCCGGCGGAAGGAATAACAAGGGCCGGGTTACATCGCGTCGTCGCGGGGGCGGACACAAACGCCTGTATCGTATCATCGATTTCAAGCGGACCAAGGTCGATATTGCCGCCACAGTTCAGCGTATCGAATATGATCCCAACCGGTCCGCATTCATAGCACTGTTGAAATACGAAGATGGCGAAGATGCGTATATCTTGGCACCTCAGAGGCTTCAGGAAGGGGATACTGTAATTGCAGCAAACCGCGCCGATATCAAACCCGGCAACGCGATGCCGATGGAAAACATGCCAGTCGGGACTATCATCCATAATGTAGAGATGAAACCAGGTAAGGGCGGTCAGATGGCACGTGCCGCGGGTGCCTATGTCCAGCTTATAGGCAAGGATTCTGGCTACGCTCAGGTAAGGCTGACGTCCGGTGAACTCCGCATGGTGCCGGCTAAATGCATGGCGACCGTTGGCGCGGTGTCGAATTCTGATAATCAGAACATCAATCTGTCCAAGGCTGGCCGCAAGCGTTGGATGGGCAAGCGCCCCCAAGTTCGTGGCGTCGCCATGAATCCAGTGGATCATCCACACGGCGGTGGCGAAGGCCGGACTTCCGGCGGTCGTCACCCAGTCTCACCTTGGGGTAAACCGACAAAAGGCGCGCGAACGCGGCGCAAAAAGAAATCTGACGATCTTATCATGCGTCGTCGGCGTAAGAAGTAGGAAAGGGGATACACCATGGCTCGCTCAGTCTGGAAAGGCCCGTTTGTCGACGGTTATCTCCTCAAAAAGGCGGAGGAAACCCGCGCATCAGGCCGGAATGACGTAATCAAGATATGGTCCCGCCGGTCCACTATACTGCCACAATTCGTGGGGCTGACTTTTGGCGTTCACAATGGTCAGAAGCATATACCCGTGCTTGTGACGGAAAACATGGTCGGCCACAAGTTCGGCGAATTCTCGGCCACCCGGACCTATTTCGGTCATGCGGCTGATAAGAAGGCAAAGAGAGGCTGATAATGGGTAAGTCGTCCAATCAACGCCGTCTCGGCGACGCCGAGGCGCGGGCCTTCGCGAAAACCATTCGCGTGAGCCCGCAAAAACTAAACCTTGTCGCCCAATCGATCCGTGGGCTTCCGGCAGAACGCGCGTTGGCCGAGCTTACCTTCTCGCGCAAAAGAATAGCCGGCACAATTAAAACTGTGCTGCAAGCCGCGATCGCCAATGCGGAGAATAATCATCAGCTCGACGTGGATCGTCTGGTCGTGTCAGAGGCAACAGTTGGCAAGGCATTTGTAATGAAACGTTTCCGTGCACGGGCCCGCGGTAGGGTCGGCAAAATACAAAAGCCTTTCAGCAACCTTACGGTGGTTGTCCGCGAAGTCGAGGAGAAAGCCTAATGGGACAAAAAGTTAATCCGATCGGGCTTCGTCTCGGAATCAACCGCACATGGGATTCGCGCTGGTATGCGACTGACGAAAACTATGCGGGGTTGCTGCACGAAGACATCAAACTTCGGAACTATTTGTTTAACAAGCTCGCGCAGGCCGGTATAAGTCGCGTTGTGATTGAGCGTCCGGCAAAAAAAGCCAGAGTGACCATTCATTCCGCCCGCCCAGGAGTAGTAATCGGCAAAAAAGGTGCCGATATCGAGCGCCTCCGGAAGGAGGTGTCAAAAATGACGGGGAGCGAAGCTCACTTGAACATCGTCGAAATCCGGAAGCCGGAAATCGATGCCAAATTGGTCGCAGAGAATATCGCACAGCAACTTGAACGCCGGGTCGCTTTCCGTCGCGCTATGAAGCGGGCGGTTCAATCTGCGATGCGCCTCGGGGCTGAGGGTATTCGCATAAACTGTGCCGGTCGTCTGGGTGGTGCTGAAATTGCCCGGACTGAATGGTACCGCGAGGGCCGTGTGCCACTTCACACGTTGCGGGCGGATGTTGATTATGGGACTGCCACAGGTCGGACTACATATGGGGCGTGCGGCGTGAAGGTTTGGGTCTTCAAAGGAGAAATCCTAGCGCATGACCCGATGGCTCAGGACAAACGCCTGCAAGAACAGCAGGTTAGCCGCTAAGGCTAGCGTAACAGGGACGGATAGATGCTTGCACCAAAAAGGACAAAGTTCCGGAAAGCCCATAAGGGGCGCATAAAAGGGAACGCGAAGGGCGCGACGTCGCTTAATTTCGGGTCTTACGGCCTGAAGGCCCTATCGCCTGGCCGTGTAACGGCCCGCCAAATCGAAGCATCGCGTCGTGCGATTACCCGGCATATGCGCCGCTCCGGGCGGGTTTGGATTCGCGTCTTTCCCGATGTGCCGGTAACCCAAAAGCCTGCAGAAGTCCGCCAGGGAAAAGGTAAGGGTACGGTTGAATACTGGGCAGCCCGCGTAAAACCCGGTCGGATCATGTTTGAAGTCGACGGTGTGCCGAAGGAAATCGCGACAGTCGCGCTTGAGCTAGCGGCGGCAAAGCTGCCAGTTCAGACAAAGGTAGTCACTCGTCTTATCGGGGGCGGGAATTGACGATGGCGAGGGCAGCAGATCTCAGTCAGAAATCTGACGATGAATTGAATGACGAGCTTCAGAATTTGAAACGGGAACAGTTGAACCTGCGGTTCCAGCGTTCTTCTGGCCAACTCGAAGCGACTAGCCGGGTCGGCGAAGTGCGCCGCGATATCGCGCGTATTAAAACCATAATGACCGAACGGCGGCACTCGGCCGTTGACGAGTCTTAAGAAACGAGAAAGACGATGCCCAAGAGAATTCTCCAGGGAACTGTGGTTTCCGACAAGGCGGATAAGACCGTAACTGTCAGTGTCGAACGCCAAGTGCAGCATCCACTGTATAAAAAGATTATCCGCCGTTCTAAGAAGTTTGCGGCCCACGATCCAGAGAATAAATGTAAGACCGGCGAAAAGGTCCGGATTCGCGAATGCAAACCAATTTCTAAGTCTAAGACTTGGGAAGTTATCTTCGACGACGCGTGAAGCTCTGAGGAGAGAGGACAAGACTAATGATTATCCCTGAATCCAACCTCGAGGTAGCCGACAATTCCGGTGCGCGACGTGTACAGTGTATCCGGATACTCGGCGGCTCGAAACGTCGGTGGGCCACTGTTGGCGACGTGATTGTCGTCGCTGTTAAGGAAGCGATTCCGCGCGGCCGTGTAAGTAAAGGTGACGTGCACCGCGCCGTCATCGTGCGAACTGCAAAGGAAGTCCGGCGGCCTGACGGGACATCGATACGATTTGACCGAAATGCGGCGGTACTGTTGAACAATGCGGACGAGCCGATCGGCACCCGTATCTTTGGACCGGTGACGCGGGAACTGCGTGCCCGGAGATACATGAAGATCGTTTCTCTCGCACCCGAAGTGCTTTAGAGCGGGGAAACTGGAGCAAGATAATGGCGGCGCGAATTAGAAAAGGCGACGAGGTAATCGTCACATCCGGGCGGGACAAAGGGAAAAAGGGAAATGTTCTCAAGGTATTGTCCGAACAACACCGTGTTCTTGTACAGGGCGTACATATGGTGAAGCGTCACCAGCGTCAGACCCAGACGGAACAGGGTGGTATCGTCGAAAAGGAAGCATCGATCCATGTTTCGAACGTTGCACTGCTCGACCCAGAAAATGGCGAGGCCACACGGATCGGGTTTCGCTCTCTCGAAGACGGCCGGAAGGTCCGCTATTCAAAGCGGTCCGGCGAAGTGATCGATTAGGGAGGCGGTTGATGGTTGCCCGTTTACAAGAAGAGTATGCCTCGAAAATTCGGTCGTCGATGCAAGAAGAATTCGGATACGCAAATTCGATGCAAATACCGCGCCTACAAAAAATTGTCCTCAACATGGGCGTTGGTGAAGCGGTAAACGATTCGAAGAAAGTCGACAATGCGATGCAAGATATGACCGTTATCGCAGGCCAGAAACCAATCGTTGTCCGTGCCCGTAAATCCGTCGCGACGTTCAAGTTGCGCGAAGGCATGCCCATTGGTGTAAAAGTCACGCTGCGCCGCAACCGGATGTATGAATTTGTGGATCGCCTGGTGAATATTGCGCTGCCCCGCGTCCGCGATTTTCGGGGTCTGTCTCCGAAAAGTTTTGATGGCCGTGGCAACTACGCGATGGGTATCGAGGAACAGATCATTTTTCCCGAAATCGATTACGACTCCGTTGATGAATTCCGGGGAATGGACATCGTGGTTTGCACCACTGCGGAAGATGATGAGCAGGCGCGGGCACTGCTTACGAATTTTAACTTTCCGTTCACGAGCTAACGGGATTGGGAGGGCTACATGGCAAAGAAAAGCGCCATTGAACGAAATAGAAAACGGGATCGCTTGTCCGCTAAATATGAGGCTCAGCGGTCCCGGCTTAAGCAAATTGCAAATAACCGCGATTTACCAATGGAAGAGCGTTTTCAGGCGCGGTTGAAGCTGTCGAAACTGCCACGTAATTCGGCGAAGGTTCGTGTGCAGAACCGTTGTGAAGTTACAGGCCGTCCGCGTGGCGTCTATCGTAAATTTAAGATGTCGCGTATAGCGCTCCGCGAACTTGCGTCTAACGGCCAGGTTCCCGGCATGGTCAAGTCGAGCTGGTGAGGAGAGAACGACGATGAGTATGACTGATCCCGTCGGCGATCTTTTGACACGCATCCGTAACGGTCAGCGCGCGAACAAAAGTGCTGTGGTTTCGCCGAGCTCTAAGCTTAGGGCAAATGTGCTCGAAGTTTTGAAGCGAGAAGGCTACATCCGTGGTTACGAAACCGAAGATGTGCGAAAGGGCCTAAGGCAGCTTAGGGTGGAACTTAAGTACCACGACGGTTCGCCCGTGATCCGTCATATCCAACGGGTCTCAAAGCCGGGGCGTCGGGTATATTCAAAAATTCGGGATTTGCCGGCCGTATACAACGGCCTTGGCATTTCAATCTTGTCCACCCCGCAGGGGGTGATGTCGGACAACGAGGCCCGCGCCGCCAATGTCGGTGGCGAGGTCATTTGCGAAGTCTTTTAGAGGCGCAGGAGCAAAGATATGTCACGCATCGGATCGTTGCCGGTGGAGGTCCCGGATGGTGTTGATCTTCACATCGAGGGAGATGCCATTAGGGCGAAAGGCAAACTCGGTGAACTGTCGCTGAATCTAAGCGACGTTGTGCAGGTTTCTCGAAAAGAAAACCTAATCTGGGTTAAGCCGTCAAATAACTCGAAACGTGCGCATACAATGTGGGGCACAACCCGGAGCTTGATAAACAATATCGTTACGGGTGTTTCAGATGGCTTTGAGAAGAAGCTGGAGATTACAGGTGTCGGTTATCGTGCGCAGGTCCAGGGAAAGAACCTTGTTCTTCAACTCGGTCACAGCCATGAAATCCGTTATCAGATCCCGGAGGGTATAAAGGTCGAGGCGCCGAGCCAGACAGAAGTCATTGTGTCGGGGGCTGATATTCAGAAAGTTGGTCAGGTTGCGGCAGAAATCAGAAGTTTCCGTAAGCCTGAACCCTATAAAGGGAAGGGCGTACGGTATGCGGATGAAATCATCATCCGCAAGGAAGGCAAGAAGAAATAGCATGGTCGGTAATTCCAAACTCGAAAATCGTCGTCGCGCCCGCGTTCGCCTTCAAATCCGAAAAAGTGCAAACGGTCGACCGCGACTTTCGGTATTTCGTTCAAACAAATACATCTACGCTCAGGTGATTGACGACATAAACGGCAAGACAGTTGCAGCTGCATCCAGCCGTGAAAAATCCGTGACGGCGGGGGGTAGCCAAGATGCTGCTACAGCGGTCGGCAGGTTGGTGGCAGAGCGTGCCACGGAGCAGGGCGTCAACGAGGTCGTGTTCGATCGCGGCCCATATCTATATCACGGCCGCGTTAAGGCGCTTGCCGAAGCAGCCCGCGAAGGTGGGCTGTCATTCTAGGAGAATGAAGTATGGCACGTAACCCAAGACGCGACCGCGAAAATCGTGAAGATAGCGATATCGTTGATAAGCTTGTCAGTATCAATCGAGTTGCAAAGGTAGTAAAAGGCGGCCGGCGTTTTGGCTTTGCTGCCCTCGTTGTTGTGGGCGATGAAAAAGGACGGGTGGGGTTCGGCTCCGGTAAGGCCCGCGAAGTACCGGAAGCAATCCGCAAGGGAACAGAGAAAGCAAAGCGCAACATGATCCGTGTGCCGCTCCGCGAAGGTAGGACGCTCCATCATGATGTGCGTGGTCGGTATGGCGCTGGGAAGGTTGTTCTGCGTGCGGCGCCGCCCGGCACCGGAATAATTGCCGGCGGACCTATGCGGGCTATTTTTGAAACGTTGGGAGTTCAGGATGTCGTTGCTAAATCCCTAGGAACCCAGAATCCCCACAACATGATAAAAGCAACGTTTGAAGCGTTGAAGAACCTGCAGTCACCGCGGATGGTTGCGACGCGTCGCGGGCGCAAAGTCGGCGATATTGTTGGGCGGCGCGACGAGGAACGAGCAGAGGCGTAAAATATGTCTGACGGGAAGAAAACAATACGAGTGATTCAGATTGGGAGCCCCATCGGGCGGCCAAAAGATCAGCGGGAGACTCTTATCGGTTTAGGGCTTAACAAGATTAATCGGACGAGAGAACTGGAGGATACCCCCGCGGTGCGTGGCATGGTCAACAAAGTAAAACACCTTGTACGGGTGGAAGAATAGGAACGGGCCAGTGGTTCGGCGCGCTCACAGGAGCTGAAAATGAAACTCAACGAAATTTCGGATAATCCGGGAGCAAGGCACCGACGAAAGCGGGTTGGCCGCGGCATCGGATCCGGTACAGGAAAGACCGCGGCACGGGGTCACAAGGGTCAAAAATCGCGTAGCGGCGTATCTCTGTTGGGCTTCGAGGGGGGGCAAATGCCTCTTTATCGCCGTCTGCCAAAGGGTGGTTTTACAAACATCTTCCGGAAGGACTACCGTATTGTGAATGTTGGTAGCCTGCAGCGCGCGGTCGACTCCGGAAAACTCGATGCTGGCAAAACTGTTACCGAAGATGCGTTGGTTTCCGCGGGCATAATCAAATCTAAGCGGGATGGTGTCCGAATACTTGCAAACGGCGAAATCAACACCAAGCTTCAAATTGAAGTTACGGGAGCTTCCAAATCGGCGATCGAAGCGGTTGAAAAAGCGGGTGGTAATCTCACCGTAAGGGGATTGCCAAAGGAAAAACAACCGGTTTCGGAAAAAGAAAAGAAACCCGGTGCTGAAGAGCCGAAGCCCGAAGTGGAAGACGGCGCGGAGATAGATAAGGAATAGTTGATGGCGTCTGCCGCCGAACAACTCGCCTCGCAGATCAACTTCTCGAGTTTTGCTAAGGCGACAGAGCTGAAAAAACGTATCTGGTTCACGCTGGGTGCTTTGATCGTTTATCGTCTCGGTACTTGGATCCCGCTTCCCGGGATTGACCCGTCGATTTTGCAGGATATTTTCGATCAGCAGGCTGGTGGCATTCTTGATATGTTCAACATGTTGTCTGGTGGTGCCTTCGCCCGGATGACCATTTTTGCCCTGAACATTATGCCGTATATCTCGGCATCTATTATTATGCAGCTTCTGCAGGCCATCCACCCACACTTTGAAGCTTTAAAGAAAGAGGGTGAAGTAGGCCGGAAGAAACTGAACCAGTACACGCGTTATGGAACAGTTATTCTTGCGGCGCTTCAGGCTTATGGTATCGCGGTCGGTTTGGAAGGTATGGCTGGATCACAGGGTGCGGCTGTTGCTGAGCCAGGTGCTTTTTTTAGAGCCACGACGGTTATCACGCTTGTCGGCGGGACGATGTTTCTGATGTGGCTGGGAGAACAAATTACGGCCCGTGGTGTCGGTAATGGCATATCGTTGATCATTTTTGCCGGAATTGTAGCTGAAATGCCCGCCGCGCTTGTCGGTACGATGGAACTCGGGCGTACCGGCGCTCTGTCTGCTTTGTTCATCATCTTCCTGCTGATCATGGCCGTGGGGGTTATTACCTTCATTGTTTTTGTAGAACGCGCCCAACGACGCGTTGTCGTCCAATACCCCAAACGGCAGCAGGGCAACAAAATGGTGGGTGGCGAGAATTCGCATATCCCATTGAAGGTAAATACTGCGGGGGTTATCCCCCCAATTTTCGCCAGTTCACTTTTACTTTTACCGATCACGGTAGCAAATTTCTCCGCAAATGCTGGCCCTGGGCTACTGACTGACATCACTGCATATCTGGGTCGTGGACAGCCCGCCTATCTTCTTCTCTATGCAGCGATGATCATTTTCTTCGCATTTTTCTACACATCAGTCGTATTCAACCCGACTGAGACGGCGGACAACCTGAAAAAATACGGTGGCTTCGTGCCTGGAATTCGCCCTGGCAAGAATACTGCGGAATATCTTGATTTTATCCTCACGCGCCTGACTGTGGTCGGAGCGATCTATTTGACCGCGATAAGTATTATGCCCGAACTGCTGATCTCCCAATATGGCGTACCATTTTATTTTGGTGGGACGAGTCTGCTTATCGTAGTAACCGTGACGATGGATACCGTTGCGCAAGTTCAATCGCATCTCATTGCCCACCAGTATGAAGGGCTCGTGAAGAAATCTCGTCTTAAGGGCCGCCGCGGATGAACATTATGCTTCTGGGACCGCCAGGTGCCGGTAAAGGCACGCAGGCGAAACGTCTTGAGGAAGATCGGGGACTGGTGCAGCTTTCAACCGGGGATATGTTACGTGCTGCCGTTGCATCGGGTAGCGAAATCGGGTTGCAGGCGAAGGCAATTATGGAACGCGGTGAATTGGTGTCAGACAAGATCATGATAACTATGATCCGCGATCGCATTCAGCAACCCGACTGCGAAAATGGTTTTATCCTCGATGGATTTCCCCGCACTGCAGCTCAGGCTGAAGCGCTTGACGCGATGCTCGCCGAAATGAACGTCAAACTGAATCATGTGATCGAGATGAGCGTCGAAGATACTATACTCGTGGACCGGGTTTCCGGCCGGTATAGCTGCGAAAATTGCGGTGCAGGGTACCATGACAGCTTTCAAAAGCCGATAATTCAGGGTATTTGCGATAATTGCGGCGCGACCAAATTCACTCGCCGTAAAGACGATAACGCGGAAACCGTTACTTCCCGTTTGGAGGCCTATCACGCCCAGACAGCACCTTTATTGCCGTATTACGAAGCGCAGGGGACTTTGCAACGTGTCGATGGGATGGCGGAAATCGACGAAGTCACGCGTCAGATAGTGGCCGTATTGGAAGCCCACTAATGGTTGACTTGACACTATCAGTCCCTATAATCCGCGCGCTCCGCCCAGACGGGCTGGCTCGAATATTTATTCATTCTTTCAATGACTTGAACGCTAAGGAGACGGCGTCGTGGCACGCATTTCGGGTGTAAACCTGCCTAATAAACCGGTGGCGATCGCGCTGACCTATATTTTCGGTATTGGCCGTACGTCGGCGGTTAAAATTTGTGCTGCAGCCAATGTAGCGGCCGAAGTCCGCGCGAACGATCTCGGTGATGATGAACTCGCCCGGATTCGAGATATCGTCGACAGTGATTACATGATTGAAGGCGATCTTCGCCGTGAAACCGCGATGAATATTAAGCGGCTCATGGACCTCGGCTGTTATCGGGGTTTACGACATCGGCGCGGCCTACCGGTTCGCGGTCAGCGCACCCACACGAACGCCCGCACCCGCAAGGGTAAAGCCCGCCCGGTTGCCGGCAAGAAATAGGCGGATGACAGGAACAGAGCATGGCTAAACAAGCAACAGCGCGGCCCCGTCGCCGCGAGCGTAAAAACATTACTTCCGGCGTCGCGCATGTAAATGCAACATTCAATAATACAGTGATTACGATTACGGATGCGCAGGGTAACTCTATCGCATGGTCTTCGGCTGGCTCCCAAGGATTTAAGGGTTCTCGGAAGTCTACGCCTTATGCAGCGCAGATGGCGGCTGAGGATGCGGGTCGAAAAGCTCAGGATCACGGCGTGAAAACACTCGAGGTGGAAGTAAAAGGGCCCGGCTCTGGACGGGAGTCAGCTCTCCGTGCGCTGCAGGCCGTTGGCTTCATGATAACGGCGATCCGTGATGTAACACCGATCCCGCACAATGGTTGCCGACCAAGAAAACGTCGCCGAGTATAAGGATAAATTTCGCCGTTCCTTTGGGGATGGCACAAAACGAAGAACCCCAGTGCGGTGCTAGGCCGCTGGAAGGATAACGGTATGACGGTGATTCATAAGAATTGGCAAGAACTAATCAAGCCTAATAAGCTCGACATTGATGCGGGTGAAGAAGCGGCCCGTTTCGCTTCCATCACCGCCGAACCGCTTGAACGTGGGTTTGCTACTACGCTGGGAAACTCACTGCGGCGCATTCTTTTATCTTCTTTGCAGGGAGCCGCGGTAACGGCTGTCCAAATCGACGGCGTTTTACATGAGTTTTCTTCTATTCCCGGTGTCCGCGAAGACGTCACCGACGTGGTTCTCAATATAAAGTCGTTGGCGCTCCGCATGCACGGCGACGGGCCTAAACGGATAACGCTGACTGCGTCTGGGCCGGGAGAAATCACCGCTGGCATGATCGAGGCGACCCATGATATCGAGATCATTGACCCCGATATCGTGATCTGCACACTCGACGACGGCGCAAAGGTTTCGATGGAAATGACCGTCGATACCGGCAAAGGTTACGTTCCGGCCGCTGAAAATCGGGCTGAGGATGCCCCGATTGGCCTTGTGCCGGTTGATGCGGTCTTTAGTCCGGTTCGACGGGTAGCCTATCGGGTTGAAAACGCTCGCGTCGGACAGCGGACAGACTATGACAAGCTAGTAATGGATCTAGAAACGGATGGCACAATTTCCCCGGAGGACGCGGTGGCGCTTGCTGCCCGGATCTTGCAGGATCAACTCCAGATGTTTATCAATTTTGAGGAACCACGTGCCGCACAAGAAATGGTCGAGGCCGCAGAGCCTGCTTTCAACCGTAACCTGCTCCGAAAGGTGGATGAGCTGGAACTGTCGGTGCGGTCCGCAAACTGTCTGAAAAACGATAATATTATTTATATTGGCGATCTTGTTCAGAAGACTGAGCAGGAAATGCTAAGGACCCCTAACTTTGGTCGAAAGTCGCTGAACGAGATTAAAGAGGTCTTATCGACGATGGGGCTGCACCTCGGTATGGAAATCACTGAGTGGCCGCCTGAAAACATTGAGGATATGATTAAACGATTGGACGAACCCTATTAAGTCGGCGGACAGTAATAAGAGGAATTAATTATGCGCCATCGTATGAGCGGCCGGAAGCTTAACCGCACAAGCTCTCACCGCAAGGCGCTGTTCGGAAATATGGCCGCAGCGCTTATAAAACACGAACAGATAAAGACGACGCTGCCTAAAGCGAAGGAGCTTCGCTCAGTTGTCGACCGCCTGGTTACCCTTGGTAAGCGGGGTGACCTTCACGCTCGTCGCATTGCGGTATCGCGCTTGCACGGTGACAAGAAACTTGCCGATAAACTTTTTACAACGCTTGCGGATCGCTACCGCGAGCGACCGGGCGGTTATACTCGCGTTGTAAAGGCCGGTTTCCGTTATGGTGATTCCGCCCCAATGGCAATAATAGAGTTCGTCGATAGGGATACCGACGCCAAGGGGTTAGATTCTGGTCCGTTGGTCGTCGATGATGAAGGCTTGGAACAGGAATCTGTAGCCTAAAACTTTCGGTTGGATGAACAAAACAAAAGGGCGATTCTTGGAATCGCCCTTTTGTTTTGTTCAGTCTATGGCTGAAGATGATAACATAAGACTATGCGTAAAATTTTCCTGAAATCGATTTTGTCCACATTTTTGTGTGTCAGTGGTCTCGTTGTCGCTGTTTCATGGGGTGTGTTAGCACAGACGAAAGTCGTCCCGGCTACCCGCGGGGATACGACACTGTCGTTTGCACCCCTTGTAAAGACTGCAGCGCCAGCGGTAGTCAACATTTACACGAGGCGGGTAATTCGTGCTCGCGATGAGACACCCCTTTTCAGCGACCCATTCTTCCGGCGGTTCTTTGGCGATAAGTTTAGGTTTGGCGGTAAGGCACAGAAACGGGTACAGAACTCCCTTGGGTCAGGTGTAATCGTTACCGATGATGGTCTGATAGTCACCAACTACCACGTCATCGAGAAGGCGGATGAAATAACAGTGGTTCTGTCCGACCGCCGCGAATATGACGCCGATGTCGTAATACGCGATGAGCGCACAGATCTTGCAATTCTTCGCATCAAAATTGGTGCAGAGAGGCTTCCTTTCCTGAGACTTAAAGACTCCGATACCTTAGAGGTTGGCGACCTTGTGCTCGCAATAGGAAACCCTTTTGGTGTTGGTCAGACGGTAACCAGCGGTATTGTTTCCGCTCTGGCGCGGACTGCACAGGGTGTTAGCGATTTTGGCTTTTTCATTCAGACCGACGCGGCTATAAATCCCGGTAATTCCGGGGGCGCGCTAGTGTCTCTCGATGGTGGCTTAGTCGGTATTAATACCGCAATTTACTCACGTGGCGGTGGTTCTAACGGTATCGGGTTCGCTATTCCGACAAACATGGTCGCGACCGTAATCGGTGGGGCCATGAAAGGTGGCACCATCGTACGTCCGTGGATCGGAGCCACGGGCCAGACTGTAGACGCTGATATTGCACGATCGATAGGGCTGACGAAACCGGCTGGTGTGCTGGTAAATTCGGTTCATCCCCGTGGTCCCGCTGCAGCGGCTGGCCTGAAAGTCGGCGACGTGATCATAAGCATCGGCGGTAAAGGTGTGCCGGACGCTAATTCGCTTCGTTTTCGTATTGCAACGCTCTCGGTTGGGCGGGAAACCCTCATCGGCGGACTTCGTAATGGCAAGGCCTTCGAACGCCGCATCTTTTTGATTGCCGCGCCGGAAGATCCGCCCAGAAATTTGTCTCTTATAACTGGAAACAACCCCTACGCCGGCAGTGAAGTGGCTAACTTGTCGCCGGCGGTTGCCGAAGAACTGTCTCTAGATAG
Organism: Pseudomonadota bacterium; assembly: GCA_036339975.1. Lineage (GTDB taxonomy): Bacteria > Pseudomonadota > Alphaproteobacteria > MPNO01 > UBA830 > UBA830. The sequence continues at coordinate 14,405 of JAYYZV010000095.1, forward strand.
TGAGGCCACCGGTGTGATCGTAATACGCCTTAAGCGGGGGTCACCCGCTGATCGTATTGGGTTGGAACCCGGTGACATTCTGATGCGGTTGAATGGTAGGGAGATAGGTTCCGTAAAAACGCTAAAAAATTTCTTGATGCAAGACTATTCAACCTGGCAGATGGAGATCAATCGCTCTGGCCGTTTGCTACAAATACGTATAGGGAGTTGAGGCGTGGAGGCCGGCACCGGAAGCTTGTTCGAAGTGGATGCCACCCGTCCGCTCGCCGATAGGTTGCGGCCATCTGATTTGAGCCAAGTGTTGGGGCAGGATCATTTGCTGGGTGCGACAGGTCCGTTAGGTCGAATGACCCGGGGCGGTCGGATATCCTCCATGATACTCTGGGGCCCTCCCGGGACAGGAAAGACAACGGTTGCGCGCCTTCTTGCAGGGACGACAAAGCTCCATTTTGAAGCGCTATCAGCCGTATTTTCGGGTGTAGCGGACCTTCGCCGGGTTTTTGGATCGGCTCAGGAACGCCGGGTCGAGGGAATGGGGACATTGCTGTTTGTTGATGAGATCCACCGTTTTAATCGGGCGCAGCAGGACGCTTTTCTACCATACGTAGAGGCCGGCACAGTTATATTAGTCGGTGCCACTACAGAGAATCCATCATTCGAGCTTAACGGCGCGTTGTTGTCTCGCTGTCAGGTCTTTGTGCTTAATAGGCTCGATCATAACGCATTGGATTCCGTTTTATCGAGGGCGGAGGGAGAAATTGGCAGAAAAATTCCCCTGACCGTCGCCGCCAGACGCACTCTCTGCGCGCTGGCAGACGGCGACGGAAGGTATCTTTTAAATTTGGTTGAGGAGATTGACGCTACCTATAGCGGACAACCGATGGACGTTGCGGAGCTGATGGAATTTGTCCAGAAACGCGCGCCTCTTTACGACAAATCACGGGAGGCCCATTACAACCTTATAAGTGCGCTGCACAAATCGATGCGCGGCTCTGACGTCGATGCAGCGTTGTACTGGCTCGCGCGTATGTTAAATGGCGGCGAGGACCCCGGCTACATTGCTCGCCGGCTTACGAGATTTGCGGTGGAGGACATCGGCATGGCCGATCCAGACGCTCTTCCACAGTCTCTTGCCGCATGGGAGGCTTATGAGCGGATCGGTTCGCCTGAAGGTGAGCTTGCTATCGCGCAATGTGTCATTTATCTAGCCACCGCCCCCAAATCAAATGCTGGCTATACCGCTTTCAAAGCGTCAGCGCTGTCTGCGCGGGAAACCGGCTCTCTTTCACCGCCTAAACATTTGCTAAACGCTCCTACGGGCCTGATGAAAGACCTTGGGTATGGCGATGGCTACCAGTATGACCATGTGTCAGAGGAAGGTTTCTCTGGCCAGAACTACTTTCCTGAAGATATGCGCCGTGAAGAATTTTACCAACCGGTAGACCGAGGATTTGAAACGGATATCGGAAAACGGCTTAAATACTGGAAAAAGTTACGTGACCGTGCACAGCGTGAAGAAGGTTAGAGCAAAGTGAAAATGTTCCTTTATGTTGCGATGGGCGGTGCAGTCGGCGCCTCCGGAAGATACGCGGTTAGTGTGTTTCTTCTTTATTTGGGCGTTGGGCAGTTTCCATGGGGAACGTTTCTAGTGAACGTCGCCGGCTCTTTCTTTATGGGGGTTGTATCGGCATGTCTTGTGCATACATGGTCGCCGTCGCCAGAAATGCGGGCATTTTTGGTGATCGGTATCTTAGGCGGTTTTACCACGTTCTCGGCATTTTCTCTGGATATTCTCTCGCTGGCCGAAAAAAATCGTTTTGACCTTGCTGTTCTTTACCTATCTGGAACACTCGTTCTGTCAGTAGGTGGATTGTTTGCTGGTTTGCGACTCATGCGAGTTTTTCTTACATGAATGGTGTGCAAATGCTCGAAGTAAGTGCCGAAGATGCAGACATTCGTGTCGACCGGTGGTTTCGCCGTCATTTTCCTGACTTGAAACATGGTCGGCTCGAGAAACTTCTCAGGACCGGTCAAGTCAGAGTCGATGGCGGCCGAGCTAAGGCATCGACGCGGCTTGAAGCTGGACAGTTACTGCGGGTGCCACCGCTGTTTATCGAGGCGGGCGACAGGCCTGTTACCCGAAGCCGAAACGTCAGTGAAAAAGATCGGGCGTGGATCCGATCTTTGGTGATTCATTCGGACGACGATCTCATCGTAATCAATAAGCCGTCGGGCATCGCCGTGCAGGGTGGTACCGGCATTATCCGGCATATCGACGGGCTGCTCTCTGGTTTGGTTCCGCACGGTGCGGAATGCCCGAAACTAGTCCACCGTCTCGACCGCGATACCAGTGGTGTTTTGGTGATTGCCCGTCGAGCGGCGGTCGCAGCCATGCTGGGAGATGCGTTTCGTGGTCGGGACGCTGTGAAAGAGTATTGGGCTCTCGTCGCGGGCGTTCCCTTGCCGCGGCAGGGGGCCATAAATCAGGCGCTGATAAAGTCATCGGGAAAAGAAGGGTATGAGAAAGTGGTGGTGAATGCCTCAATGGGGAAACCTGCGAAGACGGAATACCGTGTCATCGAGGCGGCTGGGCGTAAGGTAGCTTGGTTATTGCTCAAGCCGCGGACAGGGCGGACCCACCAGCTTCGCGTTCATTGTGCGGGAATGGGGACCCCAATTGCCGGAGACTTTAAATACGGCGGAAAACAAGCAATCCTTGATGGAATCGCCAGCCCAAATTCACTCCACCTTCACGCCCAGTCGATTGTGCTTCCGCATCCGTCAGGGGGGAAGTTAGGCGTGACGGCGCCACTTCCCGAGAAATTGCAAAAATCATGGGAATTCTTCGGTTTTGACACCCGCCGGCAGGAAGTGCTGTAGTGAGTAAAGCAACTCGCTTGGCAGCATTTGATCTGGATGGGACTTTGCTGAATAGCATTCCCTCCATTGTTATCGGTGTAAGAACCTGTTGGGAGGTATTGGGATTCCCGGAGGTTTCCGACGATCAGATCCGTGATATCATAGGCCTTCCCTGGGAGGAGAGTGTTCAGATTCTCATTCCCGGCGCAGGTGCACGCGAAGTGGGGTTGATCAACGACTATCATGCTGAAATAGCCCGCGGTGATCGTCTTCCGCCTAATCGGCCGCCAGAAGAAATTTTCACTGGCGCGGCCGAGACATTAGATAGGTTTGAACAGGATGGGTATCTGCTTGCTATCGTTACGAGTAGGTCTAATCGGCGTTTTTATGACCTGTTAGAACAGGCCGGATTGTCAGGACGGTTTTCGACGGTTAAAACGGCGGACTTGGGTCCTGGAAAACCCGATCCTTATTTGTTGAATCAGGCTATGGCGGATGTAGGGGCGGAGCCTACGACTACAGTCATGATCGGCGATACGACGTATGACATTATGACCGGCAGGAATGCCGGGACTGGCGCGATTGGGGTTACTTGGGGGGTACACCCCAACCAGAAATTAAAAGAAGCAGGGGCGCATCACGTTGCCTTTGAGTTTGGTGAACTGCACGACTACGCAGCCGGCTTGACCTCGGAAATGGCGATATCGTGAAGAAAAATTTTAAAGACGTCGGAATCCGCGAATGCGATGACGGTTTTTTGATCTGTTTGGATCAGAGACCGGTGAAAACGCCCGCGCAAAAAAAACTTTCTATACCAAATGCTGCGCTGGCGAAAGCTGTCGCTGAAGAATGGCGGAGCTATAACCCGGAGGTTGATCCAATCGCGATGCCGCTGACAAGATTGGCGAATAGTGCGGTCGACCGGATATCTGGTCACCGGGATTCTGTAATAGACGAAATCTCGGGGTTTGCTGCGACGGATTTGGTTTGTTACCGTTCCGAGGAACCATCTGCTCTGTGTGATCAGCAAAATGTTGAATGGGGCGGTATGTTGTTATGGCTGAGACAGACACTGGGTATCGACTTAAAGATTACGGACAGCGTACTGCCTCTGGACCAAAATCAGGAAGACCTTGATGCGGTGCGGAGAGTCGTTTCCGAGTTGGACGATTATAGCTTGTCCGGGCTGCACATGGTCACTACCGCGTGCGGATCGGTTGTGCTGGGGCTTGCTGTTGCGTTCGGAAAGATCGAGGGTGCCGAGGCATGGGAATTGTCGCTTCTTGAAGAGACGTTTCAGAAAAACAAATGGGGCGAGGACTCTGAAGACAATAAACGGAGAGAGGATCTCCGAATCGAGATTGGCGCGGCGGCGCGGTTTCTAGCATTGTTGCGTGAATATCCAATTAGTCGAATTACTTCTGGATAACGGGTAGCGTTCACATGTTTCGGTCTGGTTTAGGAATCTTCCGACGCGATAACGGTATCTCTGTCGAAAACAGTTTCGAATGACGTCCTTAGGGCATCGTCTAGTTCAGCCATGTTTATTGAGAGCCCAAGCTCTTTAAGCGAGGTTACGCCGAATTCTCTGATACCACAGGGGACGATGCCCTCGTAGTGGTCTAGGTCCGGGTTTAAATTTATCGATATACCGTGAAAACTCACCCACCGACGTACCCTGACCCCAATCGCAGCGATTTTGTCCTCTCGAACGCCGGAACCAACGCTGGAACCTATGTCAGTGCTGCGATTCACCCAAATCCCCACACGGCCATCGCGGCGTTCGCCCGTTATTCCTAACGCCGCAAGTGTCGCAATAACCCATTCCTCAAGATCTCGAACATATCGTCGAATATCGCGACCATGGCGATTTAGGTTCAACATTGCATAGCACACTCGTTGCCCGGGTCCATGATAAGTATATTCACCGCCCCGGCCAGCCGTATAAACGGGAAAGCGATTGTCCTCCAGCAAATCATCCGGTCGGGCGCTGGTCCCGGCGGTATAGAGAGGTGGATGCTCAACAAGCCATACACGTTCGTTGCCACCAACGTTTATCTCGGCAACACGATTTTCCATTGTTTCAAGGGCTGCGGGATATTTGGTCAGCCCTGAGGAAACCTGCCATTCAACCGGATCGACCGATTTCATAAAAGCTCTACCCTTGCGATCAATACTTCAATTTGGTATGTCACACCGCCTTGAAAAGCAAGAAAAACGCAGATTTTGATCTAAAGCGGTCGTGGCGGAATTGGTAGACGCGCAGCGTTGAGGTCGCTGTGGGAGAGATCCCGTGGAAGTTCGAGTCTTCTCGACCGCACCAATTTAATTCAGGCCCGCCGTTTGTGAGCGGGCCTGGTGTTTTTTTTTCGCTGTTGCCGGATATATCGGCGGATCACGGGAAACGAGCCGTATGGTCGAAGGTCCCCGAGTTACCCATTCAAAGGAGGCTGTTCCGCCTGTCCAGGCAGAGGACCTACTAGGCCTAAACCCCGAAGTTGTGGGCGTGAAGAGTGTTCGATGTTCTGAGCGGCGCTTGTCGATATGCTAGGCATCCGGTTTTGGACAGAGAAAAAGTGGACGGGCGCAAGGTCGTATTCGCTTTGTGCGCTAAAATTCTCGGTTGGCTCCAAGGT
>JAYYZV010000096.1:0-16017 GCA_036339975.1 Pseudomonadota bacterium
CCTGCTCCGGCCCCATCATATCATATAGCGCATCATAAAGCGGGCGTAGATAGGGATCAATCTTGTCGCGCATGTCACCGGGAAGGAACCCTAAACGTTCACCCGCCTCGACTGCAGGACGAGATATAACTATCCGATCGACTCTACCTGATGTCAGCATTGACAATGCGATGCCGACGGCAAGATAAGTCTTGCCCGTCCCCGCAGGGCCCAGTCCAAAGGTCAGTTCATTGTCGAGAAGCGCTCTGATGTACTTTTGCTGACCAGGCGACCGCGCGGATATATGGCGCTTTGGTGTCCGAATGGTGGTCTTGCCATCCGCCAGTTCCTCGAAACCGCTCCGACCTTCTTCAGAGGCGTCTCTCGCCAGACGAATAGCGGCATCTACCTCTCCGATGGATACCTCGAGACCGTCGGTCAGACGTCGATAAAGGCTCTGCATACAAACGCGCGCAATCTCGACAGCAGCAGCAGCCCCGTCGATGCTCACATTATTTCCACGCGATGCGACCGTAACGTCAAGCGCTTCTTCGATGCGAGCAAGATGCCGGTCAAAATCGCCGTACAAAAGCGGCAGCAGTTGGTTGTCTTCGAACTCCAGAACTACTGCCGAGTCACCAGCCGCATAAGTGTCTATCTGTGTCAAAGGCTAGCAAACTCCGTTCCCAATGTTTTAGACCCTGTCGCAGGGGATAGACGCAAGCGAATTCGGGTTGGCGGAGACGATCCGCGTATCGATGATTTTTCCAGATGCTGTTTCAGCAGCATCTGGATCATCAAAATCCACGTGTACGGCTTGCATCCAGGGGCTGCGGCCCGCCAGCTGGCGGTCTCCCCTTCCTCGGCGGTCTAGAAGCACCGGTAGCACTTTGCCCACGCAATCTTGGTTGAAACGTAACTGTTGCTGGTTTAGCTGACCCTGAAGCCTCGCCAAGCGCGCAGATTTTATATCTTCAGGGACGGCATCCTCCATCGCCGACGATGGTGTGCCCGGGCGGGGGCTGTACTTGAATGAATAGGCCTGAGCGTATCCGACACGTTCGATAAGCGAAAGTGTCTCTTCAAAGTCCTGATCGTCTTCGCCGGGATGGCCAACAATAAAATCCGATGATATTGCGATGTCGGGCCGTGCATCGCGAAGGGCGTTAATGATAGCCAGATAATCCTCTGCTGTATGCCGTCGATTCATTGCGGAAAGAACCCGGTCGGAGCCAGACTGTACCGGCAGATGTAGATACGGCATCAAGATATCTATGTCTCGGTGCGCACGGATCAAATCAGCTGTCATGTCGCGCGGATGAGACGTTGTATAGCGCAGCCGTTTAAGGCCTGGGATGTCTGCCAACTCCTCAATCAGCGCCGCTAACCGCCACTCGCCAGCACCAGGTGAAACCCCGTGATAAGCGTTTACGTTCTGTCCAAGCAGCGTAATCTCGCGTGCACCCGAATCGACTAGGGCGCGTGCCTCGGCCATAACATCGGCAACTGGGCGGGAAAATTCTGATCCCCGTGTATATGGGACGACGCAGAAGGCGCAGAAACGGTCACATCCTTCCTGAACGGTGAGAAACGCAGAGGGACCTTGAGAAGTGGTGGTGGGTAGCCAATCAAACTTGGGTTCCACTGGGAATTCTGTATCAATCACCCCGCTGCTAGAGGTATTTCGACTATCGTCTTCGCGATTGGCGCGGGTGATCATTTCCGGCAGTCTATGATAGGTTTGTGGTCCGAATACCAAATCGACATAGGGCGCGCGGCGCAGCATCTCGGCCCCCTCCGCCTGCGCAACACAACCCGCGACACCAATCATCATGGGTTGACCCCTGTCCCGGCGAGAGTCCTTTATGGTGCGAAGGCGCCCAAGTTCCGAATAAATTTTTTCCGCTGCCTTTTCGCGGATATGACAGGTGTTTAGAATCACGATATCGGCGTCTTCCGGCTGATCGGTATGGCGGTACCCGAGAGGCGACAGAACATCCGCCATTCGCGTCGCATCATAGACGTTCATTTGGCAGCCGTAATTTTTAATATGAACCGTTTTTGCCAAGTATGCTATTCCGGACCCGGTAATGGGCATGCAACGGATTTGCCCCACCCTGAGGGAGCCCCAAAACGTTACTGTCTCTCAACTTCGGAAGCCTATCACTGCATTCATAAGTGTCAAGAAGTCGATGCGGAAGGAAATCCGTCAAGCCGGCCGGAATTTGCCGCTGATACTCCACGCGCCACGGCTGCTTGGCAATGGTCAGCGAGTGCTTTGCGCGAGCCATATTCTTGGATCGATACTGGCGGATGAAAAACCACATCCACCGTCGCATGTCCTAACCCGGCGACCTCCCAAAAATGTGGTGCCAGCATCATGTCACCATACCATGCAAAATAGGGCCGCAGCGCACGCCCTACTGGCATACCGTCCAGTAACGTGTACGCCAGCGAGACAGGCTGTACAAGAAGCGGCTGGCCATACGGTGCCACCTGCGCAACACTAAACAACGCGCTCTTGAAAGGTAAAACAGCGTTTCCATCGGAACTCGTCCCCTCAGGGAATAAGATCAAGTTTTCTCCCGCCTCCAAACGACGGATCATCTCGTCGCGCTGTTTGGTCGCCTTTGATGCCCGGCGGTCTACGAAAACTGTTCGCTGCAGTTTTGCCAACAAACCGAACAGCGGCCAGTTCGCAACCTCCGCCTTAGCGACAAAAGACGCCGGCAGTAAAGACCCTAAGATTGCGATATCGGAATACGATGTATGATTGCAAGTAAACAGCACCGGCCCTTCGGCACAAATCTTTCCACTTACCCGGATTTGAAATCCGAGGAGCCCTGCGCAGCAGCGATGATAAAAAATAGGCAGCCGAACTGAGAGCGATTTGCTGAATTTGAGCGCAAAAGCCTGCAAGGGAAGCAAAATTGCTGTCAACGCCAGATAGACAGAGATTCTAATCAGCGCTCGAAGCGGAGAGACCACGATTCAAACTTGTTCTTCGCCGTCGCGACGGCTTTTTCGTTCGTAGTGTTTTAAATATTTGTCTGTGACAAGATCGGTCTTGACCACGATACTTACGTCGGTGGTATTGAAATCTTGGTCAACTACCGCCCCATCGCCTACAAAGCCACCGAGCCGCAAATACCCCTTGATCAGCGGCGGCAGCTCGGCAAGCGCGCGACGCTGATCGATTTGCTCTTCTGGCAGCAGTCGCATATCTACGTATCGGTGCTCTAAAGCCCGCGGCCTAAGCGCCGGCGGTGCCAGATGATAGTGGTAGAGATATGAAAGTGGCAGCGCGAGAGCCCGTGGATCCGTGCCCGGCATGCTAGCGCACCCAAACATAATGCCAATATCGTGCCGGAATATATATTGCGCGATGCTTTGCCATAAAAGCTGCATTGTCGGTCTATTACGGTACTCCTCCTCGACGCAGGACCTACCCAGCTCAAGAGTTTCTCCCGCGCCACCAACGATGCGCGATATCTCGTATTCGTCAGACGTATAGAAACCGTGGTTCTGTTCGGCGACGCTGCTACGCAACAATCGGTAGGTGCCAACCACACCCCCGGGCAAATCGGTTCGTTGCGTGTCGATCACCAGCAGGTGATCGCAGATCGCGTCAAAACGATCAAAGTCTCGTTTTTCCGCCTTCACCTCCGGGCTAGGGTTCGCCGACATTTCTTCGTAGAAAACCCGGTAGCGGAGGGCCTGTGCCGCTTCAATTTCAGCATCATCAACCGCCAGACGAGATACCAGATTCCCGACCTCTATAGGGTCAAAATTATTAGAAAATTCCCCCCCGTCCATTACCGACATTCGGAAATGTTAGAGGGGGCGCTACACGGCGTCACGTATTCTCAACTTTTTTATGGTCATCATCTTTGGGAACGCAATATAGCTCAAGCCGCTCGCCCACAATTTTATAACCCAGATCACTGGCAATTTTTCTTTTCAGCGCCTCTAGGGCTTCGTCTTCAAATTCCACCACTTCGCCAGTCCGTACATTAACGATGTGATGGTGATGACCGTCGCCACTCTCAGCAGTTTCATAACGGCCACGCCCATCGCCGAAATCGTGGCGTTCCAGTATGTTAGCCTCTTCAAAGAGACGAACCGTCCGGTAAACCGTCGCCATACTAATTCGGTCATCAATTACAACAGCGCGCTTATGAAGCTCCTCGGCGTCCGGGTGATCTGTAGCTTCGGACAAAACACGAGCTATCACTCGACGCTGACCAGTCATTTTCAAGCCCTTATCCTTACAGAGCTGTTCGATTCGAGAGGGTAATGATGTGTCCACAGCAATAGCCTATGCGAGGTTGACGATTTAGTCAAAATTTGACGAATACACCACAAAAGAAGCTGGACGAATACCTCTTACGCCTTGTGCAGAGACCGATTTTTGCCTCGAAACTAGTCCGTTTAAGCATCTTTGGTTTCCGGCCATCCTCGCGACAGGCTGTACTATCGGGCTTAACTCACAGGCAAACCGAAATCTCTCACGGTGGTTTTTGGCATAAATTCAGCCTGTAAAGTGTACCAGCTTTTCTTCCGCGATCTTAATTAACAGAGAAAGGTCGATTATGGCGTCCGTATTGTTTTTAAGATGCGGCGTCACTACATCCGCCATCAAAGCACCAATGTCATTGCTATCACGTTAAGGACTTGCGGACATACACACATATTTTGCACAAAGTATATGCGGGAGTTATAAAATCAGGGCCTCACGTTCGCAATATTTTGTAGCAACCGCCAGATGAAAATAAATAGGGTCAGCTCTGACTATTTTCTCGATATCACCGGAGAAGTCTGTCCGATGACCTTCGTCAAGGTGCGGTTGCAATTAGAAAAGATGGCGGCGAATGAAACTCTGGAAGTCAGACTCAGAGGACTTGAACCCTTGGAAAACGTGCCGGATTCAATCACAGAATTGGGCCACGCTGTTATATCGGTGAGACTAGAAAATGCGCTCGGCGCGGCCGAGAACAACCAAAACACACAGCCGGTTCACCGGGTCGTAATCAGGGCAAACTAAATATCCGCAAACCCTATGTCCTGGTATGCAATACATCCGTTTCAAGTCCGCGAGACATTGTTACGGCAGCCGCGGAGGTCCCGTCATTTCGTGAGTAGTAGTCCGGACGCCGGCCTACTGGAACAAATCCCCTGCTGTCGTAAAGCATGCGAGCGACGTCATTGTCTTCCGCAACCTCTAGAAACAATTTTTCCGCCCCGGCCATAGTCGCATGTTGCATAGCGCCATCAAGCAGCATAGCGCCTACGCGGGCACCCCTATGATCTGGCGCCACCGCCAAAGAGAGTATTTCACACTCGTTCGCGGCAATGCGACCAAGCGCAAAGCCCGCGATAGACCATCGCCGGCTCTGCCTGGCAACGATCCCAAAGGTTCCCGGCATCGCGAGAATCCGGCGGATCATCGCACCGCTCCAAGCATCGTCGAAAGAGATCGAATGGATCCTCGAAATCATACCTATGTCGTTCTCCTGAACGGTCCCCACTTCGTACTCGTTCATTTTTCTGCCGTCCTCGTTGTCGGTCTTTTTAGGTATACCTACCTGCCCGGCCTATTCTTCAGGCGACCGCCACGGTTCGGTATTTTGGCCTCGGGGGGCTTAAGATATAAGGGCGTCAAAGTGTCGGAAGACTCCCCCCGACTCTCTAAAATTTTCTCCGCGATGCTGGCGACAGAGACCGGGTCCGGAACTCCGTCACCTGAAAACACATCAAAATCGCCAATATTCGCGATACATTGTTCCTCGAGGAGTCTGGATACCGCATTTCCAATAACGAAAGGATGGTACCGTTGGATCAGACCACTAATACCTCCGGCATCCATGACGGAGGGCGCATTTATCGGGGTCGTTTCGGGACCGAAAAGCTGGACAAAGTAATCGGCCCTACGAGTATCGAGCACCACTAGTATGGGATGCAATCCATTGGATGCTATGCTAGCGGCCGCAGTGTGCAATGACGAAACGCCGACGGCAGGACAATCAGCGGCTAGGGCAAAGCCTCTAGCGGCGGCTATACCAGTTCTAACGCCCGTGAAAGAGCCGGGACCGATGGTGACGCCGATGAGATCAATGTCGGATGGGGAAGTACAAGCATCGGCACATACTTTCTGGACCATCGGTATCAGGGCCTCGGCATGGCCGCGGAACATGGAAACAGATTCGTTCGCGAGCGGGGATCCGTCCCGCACAATTGCCACTGCGCAAAAGTCCGCGCTGGTATCGATTGAAAGTATTTTACGCATTAATAGGTTTAATCAGACGACCCAATTCGTATTCTTGATAATAGCTTTATGATCGATCTTGAGGCGAAGAACCATATGACACTTGTTGAAATTACACCTCCCGACTTTGACGTCGAACTTTATATTGCATACGCCACATCCAGCAACTTTACCGGCAAACCAGTTTACGGGCGCCCCGGATGTTATCTTCATCCGGATGCTGCCGAACGCATTGGAACTGCGATTGATCTTGCCGGAAAGCTTGGCCTTCGCTTCAAAATTTTGGATGCGTTCCGTCCATCGGAAGCGCAGTGGGCACTGTGGAACCACACCCCCGATCCGGAGTTTCTGGCTAACCCGCGTCGCGGGTCCCCTCATTCTCGAGGGGTTGCTATTGACCTGACGCTCATAGATGAAAACGGAGACGCACTTGAAATGGGCACTGGTTTCGACGCATTCACAAAGCTCTCGCACCATGGGAGCACAGACATTCCGGTCAATGCGCAACGCAACCGTTATTTGCTGATGGGTATCATGACCACAGCCGGATGGGATTTCTACCGCAGCGAGTGGTGGCACTATCAACTCTTCGACCCAGGCCGTTACCCTGTGCTCGGCGACAGCGCATTGCCCGAGCCAATGATGCAATCCGGAGCGTAAAACGGTTAACTTTCAAAATGCATAATACCCTTGAAGAGAAAATCTCTAATCCATTAGATTGGACGAACCGCGAACTGACCTAAAACGATAGGAAAAGAATGATAAGATTTGGCGCACTCGTTCTCGCGGCCGGCATTAGTCTGGCGGTGCCGGTGGTGGCCGCCGATGCTGCCGTTATTGTGATGTATCACCGGTTCGGCGAGAGCGTACACCCATCTACCAACATCGGACTTAAACAGTTTGAGGCACACCTCGAAGAGTTGGCCCGGCCCCAATATACCGTACTTCCCTTGCCAGAAATCATCGAAAAACTGAAAGCGCGCAAGCCGCTGCCAGACCGGACAGTAGGCATATCGATCGATGATGCCTTCCTGTCGGTATATCGGGAAGCGTTCCCGCGACTCCAGAAAGCGGGGTTACCCTTCACACTTTTTGTCGCAACGAGACCGGTCGATCGGAGCATCGGCGGTTACATGAGTTGGGACCAGATTCGCGAACTGCACACAGCCGGAGTCACTATTGGCAGCCAGACGCATACGCATTTACACATGGCACAATCGAGTGACAAAAAAAACCGCGGTGATTTGGAACAATCGAATGCCCGCTTCAAGGCCGAACTTGGTAGGGTCCCTTCCTTCATTGCCTATCCCTATGGGGAATACAGCCTTGCTGTTGGACGGCTGTCAAAAGAAGTGGGCCTGACTACCGGATTCGGACAGCATTCGGGCGTCGTGCATGCGGATTCAGATATGCTTTACCTTCCGCGTTTTGCGATGAATGAAAAATACGGCGGCATCGACCGATTCAAACTTGTTGTTAACGCTCTACCGCTCAGAGTGACGGACGTCTCGCCGGCCGACCCTCAGTTGTCGCCCGACAACAATCCACCAATTCTTGGTTTTACTGTGAAAGGTCCCGCCACAAAAAACCTATCCAAGCTGGCATGTTACGTTCCTGGTCGGGGCGAAGCTCGCATGGAACGTTTAGGATCAAGAGTGGAGGTACGGTTACAGAAAGCCTTTCCGCCGGGGCGCATCCGCATGAACTGCACGATACCAGCCCGGCCCGGCCGTTGGCGCTGGTATGGCCTTCTGTTTTACTTGCCGCACAGCTAGCCGGCTATCCCGCACCCTAGGGCAGATTAGAATTAATGGGATGCCGACTTAAGCGTCTGGCCCATCGTCCTCCGTCGCCGCACTGTTTCCCAGTCGGGGGGCATCAAACAATTGTAGCGTGTTCACCCTCATTATTAGACGTATAGTGTTGATGTAATCTTTGCCTCGTTCGGAATACCGAAGCAGAGACCCTGCTAGATTATAGCCGTCGATATGATTGGTAACCGACCGCATGACAGCGCGCTGATCGCGAAATGCCTCATAGGCGAAATGGCTGTTAAGATTATGGGCGTATGCCTTCACACCGTCGATCAAATGATCGAACGCCCTTACGCGAAATTTGGAGCCGTCCGGGCGTTTCTTCGGAACGAGGCCCTTTTTGTGTTCTCGATAAGCCCGCTGTCCGAATAGCGCATTTCCCTCTCTGGCAAATCGAGATGTTCCCCAGCCACTTTCCTCGGCGGCCTGCGCGATCGCAAGCGACGGCGGTACAATGTCGACGCGTTTTAGAAGCTCTCCCAAGTCCACGCCTTCTAGGCCATATCGTTCAGCAGTACTGGAAAGCCACGCCGAATCTTTGGGAGAAAGCTTTTGGCCCCGAAGAACTTGGTCCCGTAGCGCTATAATTCGCCGCCGTTCCTGCTCAATTAGTGCATTCACTTTAAGTATCAGCGGCAGTGTGGACCTAATAAACGTCACCTTGCGCTGCTGCACTCGAGGCATGTTATTGAAATTCGAAGGTAGACTCGCGATAAAGAAATTCGGCGCCTCAGCCGGTTTAAGGGCCTCTTCTAACTCGTACCCTATTGGCTTGAGAAGGCGCTGCTGTTTTCCGTTCGTGCCGTCCGGTCTAACACCGCGTACCTTTGCTTCCGGTGACGCGAGCGTAGAAACGATTCCGAGATCGCTGCGCTCGGCGGCGCTGTGATGGCGTGTTTGCGACAAATGGATAGAATTGATCGGTTTAGGAACAAACAGAAACGTGCCAGCCAACGCGAAGATCGCGCCGATTGTGGCCGCCATAGAAACACTCACAGATCTCGGGTGCATTCTTGTCAAACTGTTCTCTGGAACTATAGACGCGATTGTTAAGCACCCAAAATATTGTAAGCCAAGGGGTTATTAACCCAAAATGTTGTATGCGAAGTCTAATATCAACCCTGATTCGGCGCCTTAAGATTCGCTAGGATACAAGCCATTGATATAGCATCCGCTTTCCTTTTATTCCGGGTGCGGAATTTTTTCAGAGAGGGCCTTTAAATTAGCACACCGGCCAGTGATAGGCGTGCAAAACTCACCGCCTCTGGAGACAGGAGGCGCAATCCCCGAAATTTTAAATTTTTCCGCAGGCAGAAATAGCGGTATTAGAAAAACAACGTCAGGTTCGCCAGCGGAGAGTTGCCTTCGAAAGCGGATTCTCAAAAGCCTTGCCAGCCTCGGCGGATCGTTCCCATTCATTCTTGAGCCTGAAATACCACTTCGCTTGCTGATCAGGCTGACCGGCAAACCGCAGGGCGGGGTCCCAGCGCAGGCCCTTCGCCTGTTTAGCGAAAACCGCCCCGTCCTGTGCCAAAAAAGACCGAACGAACGGCATGGCGGCCGGTTTCAATAGCGTTAGCCAGCGCATAGACCACCACATCATATGCGTGGTCAGAGTGCGTTCTCCGTCGATTGGCGTGCAAGCCGTCATGCCACAGTAATAGTTCTTGCCCGCCCGAATATGTTCTACCCGAATACCAGGAAGCGCAAACTGGATCTCAACCTCCGGCGCGCCGCCGAGTAGCCGATAAATTTTCGAGTTGGAAGACGCGAGATGCGACGTCATATCGAAGCCGAGCGCGGTGGGAGTGAAGTTCTTTTCCTTATTTTTCCGACCGGTAGGACGGCGCCACCACCAAGATTCATGCACGTGTGGGGTATGCGCGGGATCGATTAGGCCTACGACTGCATGGTCTATATTTACGCCAAATTCAAGCGTGTGCACAATCTGCGGTGGCGTCTCGCCGACGCCGGGAACCTCTGGGGCAGGTACGGTAGCGCCATCTCCATCGCCGAACCAAATCCATACAATTCCTTGGCGTTCGCGTGCGGGAAAAACCGGCACGGTGATCTTATCCAGATCCACAGGGTCCTCGTGAACCAGAGCCGGAATGGACACGCACCGACCATCAACCCCGAAAGTCCAGCCGTGATAGCAACATACAACCTGACCGCCCTCAATCCGCCCCTCGGAAAGGGGGACACCCCGATGAGGACAAATGTCTTGCAGCGCGAAAACCTCCCCGCACCGTGTCCGCCCAAACACGACCGGAGCGCCACAGATTTCCCGGTGCACCAGTTTGCCGGGGGCAAGATCGCGTGACGCGAGGCCGAAATACCAGATGTTCCTAAGCATTTTCTGACGGTGCAGCCGATCAGGTCAGAAGATCAAGCTGTTCCTGACTGAGATTGCCGGGAACGATTGTAATCGGGATGGGAAATTTACCAGACATCTTACCCCCGATGGATGACACTAATGGCCCAGGGCCCTTCTTATCGGTTCCGGCGCCGAGAACCAAGATTGAAATCCGTGGCTCCTCGTCTATCAGCTCAAGAATAGTTTCGGAGGGTTTCCCCTCACGAATATACACGGTTGGCATATCTCCGCCCCATTCTTGAACCTGTGACGAGTAATGCTGCAGGAAACCCTCCGCTTCTTCGCGCGCTTCTTCGCGCATCTTTTCCTCAACTGAAATCCAGTGCTGGAACTCAGCCGGCTCCATAACGTATAGCAATGCGAGCCGGCCGCCCGTCCGCGCGGTGCGCCGCGCAGCAAAATAAACAGCGGTTTTACATTCTGTAGTATTATCCACCACGCACAGAAAAATACGATCGTTGCGCTCGTTAGGTTCTGCCGGCGCGTCCGCATCAAGGCCCGTGCCTTCTGACGCTGACACTGATGCGTTTTTGTTCATGCTCAGGTCCTCCTGAAAATGACGCCGGCAAGCCAGCCGGCCGCTAGCGCAATCACGATAGCGAGCGCCCCATACCACGGAGCATGGGCATGGGCAAAACTATAGAGTTGGGCGCCTAGCCCGACCTTACGAACTGGAAGCGAGGTCGCAACCTGACTGATTGGTTTGCCGGCATCGAATAAATGGACCGTTACTTCATAGTCACCGGTCGGCACATTAGCGGGAAACGGGATTGTTGATCTGAATAATAGGTCGCGCACAATTTTGATGTCGGAGATGTCCTCGCTATATAACAAAAGGCGTTTCTTGTTCCGGATTAATGCGTCACGGAAATCCGCAACCTCTTTTGTTGGCCGCCGTGACTGGGTAACTAGATCTATTTCGGCAACACCTATTTGAAGCTGATCAAGAATTGCCGGCGATGTTATTTGCTTTAGAGGCTTGGACGCCGCAATACGATAGTAGGCCGGAGCACTTTTGAACGTTACCGACTCCTGATTGACCCAGATCCCCGCTATCCGCTGCTTTCGGCGAACGACTTCCCCGCGTCGCGGCCCGACTACAGTAACAACTATATCACCATAGCCTTCGGTCGCACCAAATAATAGGAGTTCAGTGCCGGTGAACCCAGTCGAGATCGCCACCTCGCTTTTGGAAAGATCAACAGCGAGGCGCTGGGACTGCGCCGCCGAGACCGACACCAAAAGGCCTAACACAATGGCGAGCAAGCGGGCCAATATCATCTATGACCCCCGGCCTGACCAAGCGAAAATACATCATCGGGTGTCACCACTAATGTCCAGGCCACCCGAGCGCAAACCGCCAACACGATGAGGCCCAGCGCGATACGAACTTCTTCGCCACGCAGCCGCCCACCAACCCGCGCGCCGATCTGAGCACCAATGACACTGCCGACGATTAGCAGTAGTGCCAACACGATGTCGACAGTCTGGTTGTTGACGGACTGCAAGAAAGTGACGTTCGCGGTAACAAACACGATCTGAAACAGCGACGTACCGACAACTACTGAGGTCGGCATTCCAAGAAGGTAAATCATTGCCGGCACCATAACAAAGCCCCCACCAACGCCCATAATTGCTGCGAGGACCCCGACAAAAATTCCGATGAACAGCGGTAACAGTGCACTAATATACAGCTTGGATCGACGAAACCTCATCTTGAAGGGCAATCCGTGCAGCCAAGTATGTTTGTGCAGTTTACGGCGCGGCGCGCTAGGGTTACGAGCGCGACACCAAGCGCGCACGCTTTCTCCAACCATCAGAACTCCGATAATACCCAGAAAAAGAACATAAGAAGCGGCGATTACGAAATCGATCTGGCCAATACTGCGCAGAAAAGTAAACAGCCAGACACCAAGTGAGGAGCCCACAAAACCGCCTATCAGAAGGATGGCCCCCATTCGAAAATCTACGTTACCCCGACGCCAGTGCGCAAGCGCACCCGATACCGATGCCGCCACCACCTGATTAGCTTCCGTTCCAACGGCGACCGCCGGCGGCACGCCGATAAAGATCAACAAAGGTGTCATCAGAAAACCGCCACCGACACCAAACATGCCGGACAAGAATCCCACCATCCCGCCGAGCCCAAGAAGCATTAACGCGTTTAGCGACATTTCAGCGATAGGCAGGTAAATCTGCATGGTTAGGTTATAGCCAGTGTTATATCGGAATTCAGTCCGCGCGGGACGTTGCCTTTTTGCGCCCATCGGGGAGCGGGCGCAAGCGAAACCGCGAATTGAAAAACAAAGTCAGGTGGATATCAAACCCACAATTTGATTTATTTCCGCCATAATTGGGCCGGTAACTTCCCGCGCACGCGCAGCACCGTCTGCTAGGATAGAATCAATATGACCGGGGTCTGCCATAAGGTGGCGCATTTCAACGGAAATGGGGGCCAGTTTCTCGATAGCCAAGTCCGCAAGTGCTGGTTTAAATTCTCCGAACCCGCGACCGCCATATTCTCGCAGCACATCTCCCGACGTTTGATCAGACAGAGCGGCGAATATACCAACCAAATTAGCCGCCTCCCGTCGACCTTCCAGTCCCTTTAGCTCTGACGGCAGAACGTCGGGATCGGATTTCGCCCGGCGGATTTTTTTTGATATATCATCCGCCGTATCGGTAAATGTAATTCGCGATTGATCAGACGGATCGGATTTCGACATTTTTTTCCCCCCATCGCGCAGGCTCATCACTCGCGTTGCTTCACCGAAAATTAATGGCTCAACTACAGGAAAAAAATCGATTCCAAAATCATTATTGAATTTCTGCGCGATGTTTCGGGTAAGTTCTAAGTGTTGTTTTTGATCCTCTCCGACAGGTACATGGGTCGCTTTATATGCCATGATATCGGCAGCCATCAGATTGGGATACGCATACAGCCCCACAGACGCATTTTCGCGGTGCTTGCCGGCTTTTTCCTTGAATTGGGTCATACGGTTGACCCATCCGAGGCGCGCGACGCAGTTGAATATCCACGCTAGTTGGGTATGCGCAGCCACTTGGCTCTGATTAAAAATGATGCTGCGGTGGGGATCGATGCCGGAGGCCAGAAATGCAGCGGTCACTTCTCGGGTGTTGGCGGCGAGTTCCCTTGGGTCCTGCCAAACGGTGATCGCATGCAAGTCGACAACGCAATATATGCATTCGTAATCTTTCTGCAGGCCCACAAAATTGCGGATCGCGCCAAGATAATTTCCTAAATGTAGATTCCCGGTTGGCTGCACGCCGGAAAAAACCCGGTCCATCTAATCTTCTCCATCGTCGGTGGTGCGGCCGGGTTATCGCGTCAACGCGATGACCGGTCAAGCATGTCCTTTATATCTGATATCTGGGTCGCGCCGAAAACAAAAGCGGCGCCGGCGAACCCGATCAGGCCGATTGCAACGACAGCCACCAGCGCAACGGCGCGGGCGAGGGCGTCCTTCGCAGCGAAACCGGTAAGTTGCTCGGTACCAAATCCCACAACTGCTACCATTACCCCACTTGCCAGAAGGACCCGCGGGATTGCGCGGCGCAGACGGTCGTCGGCTTTAAAATGACCTCGCCGCCACAGAACTAACAACAACAAACCAGCATTGATCCAAGCCGAGATTGCGGTCGCCAGCGCGATTCCGACATGCAGGAGGGATCCCATCAGCAGAAGATTGAGCCCAAGATTGATAAGGATGCAGAACGCTCCGATCTTGACCGGCGTGACTGTATCTTCGCGGGCGAAAAACCCTGGGCCAAGTACCTTTATAAGGACATAGCCTGGTATGCCCACCGCATAAGCGCATAGGGCGGCGGCTGTTGCCCTTGTTTCAGTCGTGCCGAATTCTCCGCGTTCGAAAAGCACCGCGATGATACCCTCGGGTATAATCACCAACGCCGCTGCAGCAGGTACGGTAAGTAATAATGCAAATTCGATCGCCCGGTTCATGCTACCCATTGCACCGTTATCTTCGCCGATGCGGAGTTGGCGGGACAGTAGTGGCAGCAACGCCGTGCCAACGGCTACGCCAATCACACCAAGAGGTAACTGTGTTACCCGGTCAGCGTAGTACAGAAAGGAAATCGATCCGTGCGGCAGCAGAGATGCAATTACCACATCGATTAGAAGATTGACCTGCACCACGCCGGCTCCGATCGCACCAGGCAGCATCAGAATCAACAGTCGTTTGACTCGCGGCGTCAGCCTTGGGCGTAATAAGCGAAGCTGGAAATCTGCGCGGCTACAAGCAATCATGAGCCATACAAACTGCACCACCCCGGCAATCGATACACCCCAAGCCAATGCATGCCCCGGCGTTCTGACAAATCCGGACAACCCCAGCAAAGTGGCAATCAGGCAAAGATTTAGAATAATAGGCGTTGCAGCGGCCGCGGCAAATTTACCGAGCGCATTGAGAACGCCGCCCAGTTGTGAGACCAACGAGATGAACAGCAGATACGGGAATGTGAGTTGGGTCATCTCAACCGCGAGGTCAAAACGAATAGGGTCATTTATGAACCCCGGCGCGAAGCCCTGCATGATCCAAGGCATCGCAATTTGAAACACCGTGACAAAGAATAGCAGTGCAACGACAAGAACCGACATAACTTCTTGAGCAAATTGCCGGGCAGCAGCGCTGCCGCCATCGGATAAATGACGTACGAATAGCGGCACAAAGGCAGCATTGAACGCCCCCTCAGCGAAAAGTCGCCGGAAGAAATTTGGTAGCTTAAACGCGACAAAAAAGGCATCTGCGATTGGCCCCGCACCTAGGATGCCCGCGATCAATATATCACGGGCAAAGCCGAGCAACCGACTGATCATCGTAAACACACCGACGGTGGCGATAGAGCGCAACAGGACCATGCAGACAATCATCCGAGTTTCAGCCACCGCGGCAATGGCAGCGGAGCGAGCAATAACCTTGTATTCAATAGTGGCGGATTCGTGGCAAGCCCTATTCGACTGCGGAGGCCGGCCTAGTCACAACGTCAACAGTCCTATCGACAGGCTGGTCGGATGTCATAACGCCCAGAAGATCTGCGCGGATCTGATCCAGCTTGCGTTCGTGAGTGACCTGAAGACCAAACACATCTTTCACATAGAATACGTCGACGGCGGTTTCCCCGAAAGTTGTGATATGGGCCGAACCGATTTGCAGGTTGAGGACCGACAGCGCACGAGTTAATTCATACAGAAGGCCTGGCCGATCCCTACCGTTGACCTCTATCACCGTGTGCGTTCGGCTCGCACCATTATCAACGAGCACTCGGGGTGCAACCTTGAAGACGTTCATTCGGCTGGGCAACCCCACGTCTTTCCCAAGCTCATCGCGAGGGCGCAGCCGGCCTGCAAGCGTCGCTTCAATTCGGCTGTATAGCCGCGAAAGTTTGTCCGACCGGTTGAACGCCCCACCGTTTTCACCCTGTACCCAGAAGGTATCTAAGGCCATACCGTCGCGTGTTGTAAATATCTTGGCACCAACAATTTGCGCGCCACTTACCGCCCTGGCGCCCGCGATGCGCGACAACCGGCCCGGGTGATCGTG
>JAYYZV010000097.1:0-6559 GCA_036339975.1 Pseudomonadota bacterium
GTTCTGTTTTTCTGGGTTTCACGGTAGAGCAGTCGATTCTTCTTGGCTTCGTAATCGCCCTGTCCAGCACAGCGGTAGCGATCAAAATGCTGGAGGAAACCGGCCAGCTTAAAACCCGGACCGGTAAGATTGCGGTGGCTATCTTGATCGGACAGGACCTTGCCTTTCTACCCATGTTGTTGATCGTCGAAAACATCGGCGACGGAACGATGGGTTTCTGGGCCGTCGCGCAAATCGCTATTTCGGTGAGCGTGCTGGCAGCACTAGTCTTCGCCCTAAACACACGGCGAGTGGACCTACCCTTCGCCCATATTGTGATGGGCAACGTGGACCTGTCACCATTGACCGGCCTTGTCTATTGCTTTGGGTTTGGCGCGATATTTGGTTTTATGGGGCTCTCGGCGGCATATGGCGCATTTCTTGCCGGGCTGGTGATAGGGCGCTCCACCCAGCGCGAGCAGATGGTGCATGCCATCCGCCCCATCCAGAGTGTACTTATTATGGTGTTCTTCCTTTCGGTGGGCCTGCTTATCGATCTCAAGTTCATCGGTCAAAATTTCTGGACCGTGCTTGTGATTTTGTTGATCGTGACCATTTTTAAAACCGCGATGAATATCGGCATCATGCGGTTGCTAGGAGAGACTTGGCAACGTGCTTCGCTGCAGGGCCTTACACTGTCGCAACTTGGCGAATTCTCTTTCCTACTGGCCGCGACGGGACTTGCAGCCGGCGCTATCGGAGAGAAGGAGTCTCGGCTGGTGATTGCGGTCACCGTTCTCAGTCTGTCATTGAGCCCGATCTGGCTAAGCAGCGCTCGGCGGATCCACGGCCTTGCAAGCAGCCGTATTGATACACTTGAAGACCTTGTAGATGCAGCCTATGGCGATGAGGTCAAGGTATTTCGGCGAGGATCCCGCAGCTTTATTTTAACGGCCCGGATTATAGCGCAAACGACTTGGAATCAGTTAGGCAGACGCCGTCCTCTCCTAACCCGCGTCAAGGATTCAAAAAGGCATATATACGGCGCAACAGAACAAAACACACACCCGAAAAATAGCAAATCAGCCGCAGCATCCGGCACCATTTTCGCCGAGGACGACGAGAAAACCACCTCGGGTGACCAACAGACCAAAGAGCCATCGGGCGCAAACATTAGAAAGAAACCCGATGCCTGATCTCTCTATTGAACGGGGGTGCACAGGTATCGTAGCCGGCATAGACGAGGCCGGACGCGGTCCGTGGGCGGGGCCCGTCGTCGCAGCAGCGGTGATTCTACCAGCCCACCCTCCGCAAAGCCTTCGGACAGGGCTGGATGACTCCAAAAAGCTTTCTGCGTCCCGGCGTGAGTTTTTGTTGGGCGCAATTTCCGCATGCTCAGATGTCGGAATCGGCGCCGCTAGCGTCTTCGAAATCGAACGGGATAATATTCTGGCCGCCACCTACTCGGCCATGCGACGCGCGGTCGCCGGGCTACCAATTATGCCAGATACAGCGCTGATCGACGGAAACCAGCTGCCGCCAAATTTACCTTGTGCCGGCCGCAGCATCATCAAGGGAGACAGCCTCAGTCTCTCGATCGCTGCGGCTTCGATTGTTGCCAAGGTCACCCGCGACCGAATAATGACTGCGCTAGCGCTACGCTATCCCGCGTTCGGATGGGAACGAAATGCTGGCTACGGTACTCGGCAGCACCAAGACGGACTTGCCACGACCGGCGTAACCCCCCATCACCGCCGCAGCTTTGCCCCCATCACCAAGATATTGAGTCTCGGGGAGTCAGGGAGTCAAGATTTAGTGTAAGTTTGGCCTAACCCCTTGACTCTAAAAATAATTGTTGACGTGGAGCCGCGCTGGAATCATGCTTTGTGGATAAATCTCGCCCCATAAAAACACTGGGGCTCTTGGTGGGACACATCATGAACCTTCCTTTGGACCGCGTCCTGATCGGGGACTGCGTCGCGGAACTGGAGAAGCTGCCGGCCAAATCGGTCGATGTTATCTTCGCAGATCCGCCATACAACCTTCAGCTTGCCGGCGAGTTGCATCGGCCGAACAACACGCGCGTCGATGGCGTCGATGCTGCTTGGGATCGATTTGCCGACGATGCTGACGACCATTTGGCTAGCTTTTCCGCCTACGACGCCTTTTCCCGCGAATGGCTAGCCGCTGCACGACGGGTGCTGAAGGATGAAGGCTCGATCTGGGTAATCGGCAGCTATCATAATATTTTTCGGGTCGGCACGGCGCTGCAGGACCTTGGATTCTGGGTGCTGAACGACATTATCTGGCGCAAGACCAATCCAATGCCGAATTTCCGCGGCACGCGGTTCACAAACGCCCACGAAACCATGATTTGGTGTTCAAAGGCCAAGGACTCTAAAGGCATTACCTTCAATTACGAGGCCATGAAGGCATTAAATGAAGGCGTGCAGATGCGATCTGATTGGACCCTGCCGCTATGCACTGGCCCGGAGCGGATTAAAAAAAACGGTAAGAAAGCCCACCCAACGCAGAAACCGGAAGCGCTAATCTATCGGGTGCTGCTGGCCTCAACCAAACCTGGTGACCTGATTCTCGATCCGTTCCTCGGCTCCGGCACCACGGCGGCCGTCGCCAAGAAGATGGGCCGTCATTTTATCGGCATCGAGCGCGACCAAACCTATGCGGAAATTGCCGAGGAACGCATCAGAAATGCTGATCCGCCAGAAGATGTCGCCGATTTTGACATCCCCCAGAAGCGCACAGAGCCGCGCGTACCGTTTGGCACCCTGTTAGAACGGGGTCTTATCGAACCGGGTACGAAACTATTCGACACCCGCAAACGTTTCTTCGCTAAGGTCCGCGCCGACGGCACACTTATTGCCGAAGGTCGCCGCGGTTCAATCCACAAGGTTGGGGCCGAGGTTCAAGGCGCTCCGGCCTGCAATGGCTGGACATTTTGGCATTACGAGGAAAAAGGTCGTACCCAACCGCTGGATCACCTCCGCCAGGTGGTGCGAGACGGGATGAAAGAGAGTGCTTAATAATTTCTCCGCGTGCACGGGATCACACTCACCCTCTCCTCAACCCCACCCAGAAGACGGACATCTCGGAAGTGCGGGAGCTGACCAGGCAGAAACAGAGGAAAGACCCTAAGAAAAAGCTGATGGGAAGCGACAACATAATTTATCTAAACGGTTCTTTCGTGCGAGAGGAAGAAGCGTTCGTACCGGTGACCGAAAGGGGGTTCTTCGGCGGCGACGGAGTATACGAAGTCACCCGTACCTTTAGCCATGAACTATTCTTACTAGAAACTCACCTCGATCGGCTGTTCCAATCCCTCGCCTATGCCCGCATCGAACTAGGCCTGAGCCGGGACGACCTCGCCACGGCAACGCGGGAGACGCTTGACCGGAATCTCGGCCGGATCAGTACGAACAGCGACTATGCCGTCTGGCACGTCGTCACTCGCGGCGACAACGTCATGGGTCGGCCGTCAAAAACCATCGTCGCAATATTCTGTGTGGAGATCGAATTCGCCAACTTCGCGGCTACCTATCTGAGCGGCTTACGATTGATGACACCTGGTGTGCGCCGGACTCCACCTGACAGCATCGACCCCAAAGCAAAGGTGTTGAGCCGGATGAACCAAATACAGGCTGCGCTTGAGGCAAGACAGGTTGATCCGGGGGCTATCCCACTATTACTAGACGGCGACGGTAATATTACCGAGACCAACACCGGAAATTTTTTCTTCGTCGCAGACGGAAAACTACATACTTCCACGGCACGCGGCGTATTGGGCGGCATCACCCGCTCTGTAATTTTAGAGCTAGCTGATGAACTGGGCATAGAGGCGTTGGAAAGCAACTTCACCCCCTACGACATATACACCGCCGACGAGGCCTTTGTATGTAGTACCACGCCAGTCATAATGCCGGTAATCAGTCTGAACGCGTCACCTATCGGTAACATAGACGAACACGGTCACCCCGCTCCGCCCGGTCCGACAACACTCCGGCTTATGTCCGCTTTCATGGAGCGGTCCGGAATGGATTACGTGGAACAAGCAATCTCACAGATGGGCGACAATGAGGCCGGCGGAATGGCGACAATGTGGGAGGAACGGTTGAGGACACCCGGGTGCTGAAATCATCGGCAATATCCGTTTATTCTCTCTGACGCCAACCACGTCCCAACCGTACGACCTTTTTCATAACTGTGGGCAAGGCATAATCGCCAAAGGCATCCATATGGCACCAGACACCACCAAGATCGGGCTTGCCAGCGAGGGGAGCGGCTCGAATTCGTAGTTCCAAGTGAAAATGTGTAAACGAGTGGCGTACTATCCCCGTCACTGGCTGCCAGTCGGCCACAACCGGAGCGCTGTTCGCTTGGTCGTCTGGCCAGTCACCCTCCCGCCACTCGGTTGATGGTATCTCCATCATGCCGCCGAGCAGACCCCTTTCAGGCCGTCGCCTTAGTAGGACAGATCCATCTTCGGCAACAACCCAGTAAGCAATCCCACGTCTAGTCGGTCGTTCCTTCTTACGCAGTTTTTTGGGGAGCCCTTCGGCAATGCCCCGCGCTCTTCCTTCACAAGCTTCGTGCCATGGACAGGTACCGCAAGCTGGGGCAGTTGGCGAGCAGATCATCGCACCAAGGTCCATTGTTGCCTGAGCATAGTCACCACAGCGGACGTTCGGAGTGAGGCGATCGGCCAATTTCTTCAGCCGAAGTTTCGATCCGGGTAGCGGATCACCTACCGCGAAAAGGCGTGCCATCACGCGTTCCACATTGCCGTCCATCACTGTGGCCCGCCGTCCGAAGGCAATGGCAGCAACCGCCGCCGCAGTGTACGGACCGATACCGGGTAATTTCAGGAGTTCTGCCTCGGTATCGGGAAACTTACCTCCAAGGTCCGCCACCACAACATTTGCGCATTTATGAAGGTTGCGGGCACGAGCGTAATAGCCAAGCCCCGCCCACGCATGAAGTACATCATCCAGATCCGCGGCGGCCAGATCGGTGAGGGTTGGCCAGCGTGCTAAAAAGCGCTCAAAATAGGGGCCTACGGTCGCCACCGTAGTCTGCTGCAACATGATCTCGCTCAGCCAAACGGCATAGGCTTCGGGTGTTTCGCCGGGCAGGGCACGCCACGGCATCACGCGTCGGTGGCAATCATACCAAGCCAAGAGGGTTAGTGAGAGTTCCTCCAGGTTCAAATTCGTTTCATTACGAAAGGTCACGGCATTCTCACGCCTTCAACTATTGTCCCGAGCGGTCCATCACCCTACCATAACCCAATGGTTAAAACGCCCCGCACCAAACGGTCGCAACACGATCCGTCACGCCGCAAGGAACGTGGACTGCTGGTCGTAGGCGTCAGCCTCCCAAAAATTGCAGCGCCGGCGCTGCGCAAGCGCGGCTTCGCCCAGACTAAGTTAATCACGAACTGGCCGGCGATCGTTGGCGAAATGCTGGCGAGGGAAACGCTCCCGCAAAAACTTGTGTTTCCTCGCGGTAACCGCGGCGATGGCATCCTACATCTGCGCGTCAGCTCCGGTTTTGCGCTTGAACTACAGCATATCGCACCGCAGCTAATTGAGCGGATAAACGACTTTTTTGGTTATCGCGCCGTTGCCGATTTCAGGTACCAACAGGGTCCTATCCCACCGCAGGGAACATCCCGCAAGGTGCAATTAAGGCGGCTCGCGGATGCCGATGAAGCGCAGCTTGAACGCAGCCTTATCGACATCGCGGACCCCGGGCTTAGGGAGGCGCTCTTAGGACTCGGACGGGCCGTCCGCATAGGCCGCAAACCCAAATAAGAGAATCGCCCAGGCATTCCTAAAGAATCCCGTCGATAAGGGCCGAAAATCGCCATATTTAGAGATTAACCTGTGCTGGACACGTAATAACCCGCTAGATATGGTATTTGCGAGATGAAAACGCCGCAAATGTTGAAATTTTTCGTGGTTCTAGCTGTGGTGCTGAAGTTGCTGGCAGTCGACCCTGTCGCGGCGGAGGGTAAGGCTGCACCTCCGCCGACACCCGATGGTCATGTGTCAGATTTGCACATTTCGGATAGCGATTATTCGCTCGGACCGAAAGATGCGGAGATAGTGCTAGTTGAATACGCGTCTCTTACTTGCCCTCACTGCGCGCAATTCCATACTCAAGTGCTTCCAGCCCTGAAGAAGGAATTCATAGATACCGGAAGGGTTCGTTATATTTATAGAGATTTTCCGCTCGACCGCATGGCTTTGGGCGCGGCGATGATCGCGCGTTGCTCTGGCCGGGAAGCGTTCTTCGGCTTTATCGAAACGTTCTACGGCGCGCAGTCAAGTTGGTCTCGCTCCTCCAAACCTGCCCAAGCGTTGGCGAAATTAGCCCGTTTAGGGGGCATGTTGCAGAACAAGTTCGACCAGTGTCTGCAAAACGCCAAAATCCAAAATGAAATCCTCCAGCAGCGACTGCAGGCGTCGAGCGATTTCGAGGTCCGAACGACACCGACGGTGTTTGTCAACGGCGAACGTTACGTCGGCGGCATGTCACTAGAACAATTCCGCACCCTGCT
>JAYYZV010000098.1:0-17158 GCA_036339975.1 Pseudomonadota bacterium
CCCGGCAGTGGCACCGACACCAACCACCGTGCCCGTGCAGCCTGAAAGCAATATGCCCGCGACAAGCGCAACAGACGTTGTCAGAGCTATTAAGGTAGGTCCGTCTCGGAACATGATGCGCCTCTGTAATTTTGGACTCGCTGAAGGGCTCATAGCGCGGGTCATAATGGGTGTGGGGCTAAGATCAAATTAGGTTAACTCTGCCTAATCGCCTGATTCGCTCCAAGCTTTGATTACACGTCACCGACGCCTGTCTCTAACAATCAGAAGGTTGGCAGCGCCGTGGCCTGAGAGCAAAAATTGGTTTGGAGTTAGGCTTATTTTGCCGGATCCGCGGCGCTAGGCTAGGGAACCCAGCCAAATCAGGCCTGCCTTAGCCTAAATGAGTGCAATTTCGTTCCCGGACATCAACGCTCTCCCTAATGCAAGTCCGAGCGAGAGAAGGCTCCGTGTATCGTCCGACTATTCACCGCCACTGGCAGTCCTGCGTTTCACCTCTAGCGCCCGGCGGTAAACGTACTTCTTGGGAGCTCCGGTCGCGGAAGCAACAGCATCCGCGGCGTCACGTAGGGACATTCTGGAAAGGGCGCCATCGAGAAGGGTGTCGATGTCTTCATCATCAGGTGGAGCGCGCTCCGGCGGGCCGATTACAATTACGACTTCTCCCCTCGGCTGTCCCTCCCGAAAATATTTTTCGGCGAGTTCAGATAGGCGGCCGCGCACAACCTCCTCATGGACTTTTGTTAACTCTCGAGCAACGGAAGCGGCCCTATCACCGAGATGAGACGCCAACGCAGACAAGGAGCTCGTCAGTCTTCTGGGAGATTCGAGGAATATCAGCGTAGCTCGTAGCGCGGCAAATTCCCTGATTACCTCGCGGCGCGCTTTTTCTTTCGAAGGCAGATAGCCGCCAAATAAGAACCGGTCAGTTGGCAGGCCGGAAAGCACTAGTGCGGCCAGAGGCGATGCCGGGCCTGGTGCAGCGGTCACGTGAATATCGGCCTCAATGGCTGCAGCGACGAGTTTATACCCAGGGTCCGAAACCAGCGGTGTCCCCGCGTCTGATGCCAACGCGACGGTTTCACCATTTTTAAGGCTTTCGATTAGGCCATCACGAACCGATTGGGGAGTGTGATCATGATAGGCAACCAATTTCGTCCGTATGCCGCGGCTCGAGAGCAGTTTCCCGGTAACACGAGTGTCCTCACAAGCGACGAGACTGACCGTTGCGAGAATATCGTAAGCCCGCTCCGTCAGGTCGCTTAGGTTCCCGATAGGCGTGGCAACTATATAAAGGCCCGGACGAAGTTTTGCGTTCGAACATTTACTTGGCGAAGGTGCATCGCTAGGCTGCGCGCCGTCCGTTTCCGAAGAAGTGGGTAGATTGTCGCTATCAGGGGTCTCAATCATTGATTAAGCCTTTATCCGATTTTAGCCGATGGGGAGTTGTGCTCGTCTGGTTTTCCGGACTTTTAATCGCGGGGTGCCAGAATACGACAACCCGCGAAGTAGGCAACGGGCCCGTTGTTTCAGCCGAGGCAACTGCCCCACGCTCAACATTACCGCAAACTGGCGACCAGAAGCTCAAACGACCCAAGCCTATGCCTAAGCTATCTGCGGCGCCCGCCGTCCCGGCAGTAATACCCCGCGCGCCGGAACTAACGGCGGCAGCAATCGCTCTGACGCCGCCGGCAGATATTAACAACGGAGTTCGGGTTGGCCTGCTTCTGCCGCTTAGCGGCCCGCGCAGAGCCGTTGGGCGCGCGTTGTTAGATGCCGCGATGCTAGCAATGTTCGACATTGCTGACAGTGATTTTGTGCTAGTCCCCGTCGACACCAAAAGTACCCCGGAAGGTGCCGCCATGGCAGCAGTGGAGGTGCTGGCCGCAGAGGTGAAGCTGGTGATCGGGCCTGTCTTTTCGGATGCTGTACAAATCGCAGCGGCACCCATCCAGAAAGCTGGACTTAGCATGTTGGTGTTTTCCAACGACCGGGCCGTGGCCAAGGCCGGCGTGTATCTATCTGGACTACTGCCCGAGACTCAGGTCGATAGAATCGTGCGCTACGCAGCTAAGCGTGGGTTGGAGAAAATTGCGGCAATAGTTCCTCAGGGGCCTTTCGGTGCAAGGGTGTCGGATGCACTGCATGAAGCGGCGGCGGATCTCGGGATGGAGTTAACAAGAATACGTGAATACGACCCGACACCTGAGAAGATCGCGAAGGCCGTAAGGGTGATAAGTAACTACGACTACCGCCGGGCAGCCCTTCTGGAACAACGCGCCGAACTGAAGCGACGCGAAGACGAGGGCTCCCGCAGAGCCTTGGCTAGGCTTGAGATACTGGAAACAATAGGGGCGGTGCCATTTGATGCGCTACTGGTTGCAGCCTCTGGTGAAGACCTTGTCAATGTGGCGGCGCAGCTGGGCAATTACGATATCGATTCTAAACGAACCCGCATCCTTGGCACTTCGGACTGGGCTGCGGAAAACACTGGCCGTGAACCGTCGCTGGTAGGCGCTTGGTTTGCGACACCCCCGATCGACGCTACGAGAGATTTTGCGACTAGGTTCGGCAGAATATATGGAACCGCCCCCCCAACCATTGCGTCGTCGGCCTATGATCTGGTTTCCCTAGCCGCCATCTTAGGGGCCCGAGAAGGGGGGGCGCGGTTTGATCGCGAAACATTGACATCAAAAACGGGCTTTACCGGAGTTGGTGGGCTTTTCCGGTTTCTTAACAGCGGGTTAGTGGAGCGGAGCCTAGAAGTACGGACGGTTCAGGCCCATGGAAACCGCGTCATCGACCCAGCACGGGAACGCTTCGAAAACGCCGGCAATTAGCAAAAATCGGGGATCAACGCCTCGATCACGGAATTGAGGCGTTGGCGGCCTTCTGGCGTCGCCCTAATCCCCTCATCATCAATTTTGACTAAACCGGCAGCGACCAGAGCATGGGATCGTGTACGATCGACACAATCCTCCAAATCCAGACCGGTCAGGCGTTCGAACAAATTTCGACTGATCCCGCTGGTCACCCGCATTCCCATCATCAGACTTTCAATTACATGCTCTGTTTCCGAAATAGTCTCAAA
This sequence comes from Pseudomonadota bacterium, assembly GCA_036339975.1. GTDB lineage: Bacteria > Pseudomonadota > Alphaproteobacteria > MPNO01 > UBA830 > UBA830. Next base: position 3,092 of record JAYYZV010000098.1, read on the forward strand.
AATTCTATTTGCATGGCCTTGCTTTTTGATCGCGGCCAACCAGTTCTCGGGCAGTGGAACCTGTTCCGTGCGGTAACGTGTGCCGTTGAGCGATAAGCGGCCGTGTGCACCGGGACCGATGCCGATGTAATCGCCTCCACTCCAGTAAGTAAGGTTGTGACGGCTTTCTTGTCCCGCGAAGGAATAATTCGATATTTCATAGGCGGACAACCCTACTTTTTCCGTCATTTCCACTGTTTTAGAAGATAATTCGACAGCAAGGTCATCATCAGGCAAGTGGAACATGCCCTTATTATGATACGAGAAAAAAGGCGTGCCCTTTTCAATCGTCAGCTGATATAGGGAAAGGTGCCCAGTCCCGAACGTCAGCGCCTCATTCAATTGGGTGGCCCAGGCCCGGGCTGTTTGCCCGGGTAGCGCATAAATCATGTCAAAAGAGACACGATCAAACATTTTTTCTGCAACCGCAACTGCATTGCGCGCCTCGATCGCACTATGGGACCGGCCGAGAAACTTCAGGTCCTCATCGCGGAAAGACTGTACCCCGACCGACACCCGATTAATCCCCGCTGCCCTAAAGTCAGCGAAATTCTTCGCTTCGACGGACGACGGATTGGCTTCAAGTGTAACTTCTGCGTCCCGCGCGACAGCCCAATATGTAGAAAGCGCATCGAGAACGGCCGCTACCGTCGAAGGCGGCATGAGTGACGGCGTTCCTCCTCCAAAAAACACTGTTTCAAGGAGACGGCCTTTTGTTGCGACGCCGAAATATCCCAGCTCCGACAAAAGGCCTGCTCGCCAAGAGTCCTGGTCAACCCCATGGGAAACGTGGGAGTTGAAATCGCAATACGGACATTTAGAAGCACAAAATGGCCAGTGAACATAGAGGCCGAACCCTCCCGGAACGATCGCGGGGGGTGCGTCCGCTGACGAAGCAGCAGCTGGAAGGGCGGTCCCGTCAGTCAAACGGACGTCACGCCGCCGAAAAACAGGCATCAATCAACTTTCGAAAGGCGACCGCACGATGACTATTGGAATGTTTTTTTTCTGGGTCGATCTCGCCGTAGGTGCCCACATCGCCGTCGGCGACAAACATAGGGTCATAGCCAAACCCGCGACCTCCGCGAGGCGGCCAAACGACCTTGCCTTCCACCGTGCCCTCGAAAACCTCGGAATGCGCATCCGGCCAAGTCAGCGCAAGGGCGCAGACAAACTGAGCGCGCCGGTCGGGATTATCGCCTATTTCGTCGTTGACCCGCGCCATCGCGGCGCCGAAGTCCTTCCGCGGGCCTCCCCAACGAGCAGAATAGATGCCTGGCTCCCCATTCAACGCATAAACCGCCAAACCAGAATCGTCCGCCAAAGCCGGAAGATTTGCTTTTAATGCCGCGGCATCTGCCTTTAGCTTCGCATTCGCAATGAAAGTATTGCCGGTTTCCTCCGGTTCCGGCAGGCCCAACTCCCCAGCCGAAACAACCTCCACTGCCCAAGGCGAGAGCAATTCTCCTATTTCCCTGACCTTGCCGGGGTTGTGACTGGCAATAACCAGCTTCTCTTCGGTAAATTGTCGCCGCATAGTTAATCCGCGAGCGCCATCATTTGTGCCGTGGTCAACTCCCCGATGCCCTTTTTAGCGAGCTCAAGCAACTGCAGAAATACATTTTCGGAAAAAGGTTCTGTTTCCGCGGTTCCCTGTATCTCCACAATTCCGCCAACGCCGGTAAGAACGAAGTTCGCGTCTGCCTCGGCATTGGAATCCTCTGAATAATCAAGATCGAGGACTGGAGCGCCCTTAAAAACCCCGCAGGAAACCGCGGCGATCGATCCAGTAATTGGGTCCGCATCGAGGGCGCCTGACTTCACCAACTTATCGGTTGCGATCTTAAGGGCTACCCAGGCGCCGGTGACAGACGCCGTGCGCGTGCCGCCATCAGCCTGGATAACGTCGCAGTCGAGGCGAATCTGGCGTTCACCCAGCACGCCCAGATCGATCACCGCGCGCAACGATCGGCCGATAAGGCGCTGTATTTCCTGCGTGCGACCGGATTGTCTGCCACGTGATGCCTCTCGGTCGGTTCGATCATGCGTGGAGCGCGGCAACATTCCGTATTCTGCCGTAACCCACCCACGGCCGGAATTGCGCATCCATGGCGGAACTCTCTCCTCAACAGTGGCATTGCACAAAACGTGCGTATTGCCGAACTTAGAAAGACACGACCCTTCTGCGTAAGGCGTAAAACCGGTTTCAAGTGTGACGGGTCGCATCTGGTCGGGTGAACGGCCTGAGGGGCGCATGCTGCTCTCCTGAGTTTGAATTGGGCGCAGGCTATCCAAGCGGCGACACTCCGTAAAGCGGCAACCTGTTTGCTATCATCGTTGACAATCTAACGGCTCACATTAAATTCCCAGCGCCTTTCGGTGGTAGAGATGAACAGTCAAAATACCAGCATCATAAACGAACTAAATGACCGATCGCGCGACGTATTCCGCGAAATAGTTGAGGCCTACGTCGCCGACGGCGAACCCGTCGGTTCTCGCACGCTGTCGCAGCGACTGCAGCTGCCTTTGTCACCGGCTACGATCCGCAATGTCATGGCGGATCTAGAAGACATGGGCCTTCTGTATGCGCCGCATAAATCGGCCGGCCGACTGCCGACGGACGCAGGGCTACGCATGTTTGTGGACGGTCTTCTGGAAATAGGAGACCTGAGCGCCGAAGACCGCGAAAACATAGACGCACGATGTATTGCGCATGGTACCAATCTCGACGAGGCTTTAGGCGAGGCTACATCGTTGCTGTCAGGGCTGGCCAAGTGTGCCGGACTTGTGATCGCACCCAAAACCGCCCTACCGTTAAAGCACGTTGAATTTGTAAACTTGGGCGACGGACGGGTGCTGGCCGTTCTCGTCACGGATGAGGGGTTCGTCGAAAACCGAATCATTAATATCCCCCCTGGCACCCCACCCTCGGCGCTGGTGCAGGCCGGTAACTATCTCAACGCCCGGCTTACGGGCAAAACCATCCACGATGCGCGCCGCGCGATCGCCAGTGAAATCGACCAGCGCCGGGCACAGATCGACGAAATCACCAGCGACCTAATCGAAGCGGGAATTGCTGCCTGGTCGGGAGACGGGGCTGGCGGCAATACGCCCGGCGGCAGCACGCTGATTGTAAAGGGGCAGTCGCGGCTTCTTGACGAAATATCTGCGGTGCAGGATCTTGAAAGGGTGCGGGGGCTTTTCCAAGCGCTCGAAACGGAAGAACTGCTGGTAAAGCTACTCGACGTAACGGACAATGCTGAGGGCGTACAGATTTTTATCGGCGCGGAAAACACGCTTTTTGACTTGGCAGGCTGTTCACTAGTTGTAGCGCCTTTCAAGGGTGAGAGCCAAACCATAGTGGGCGCCATCGGGGTAATCGGACCAACACGACTGAACTACGCACGCATCATACCGATGGTTGATTACACTGCCCAGGTGATTGACCGGATTATCAGATAAAAGGCAAATAAAGTGAGCAGCAACGACAAGAGTGAAAAAGCGCCCGAAATAGCGACAGAAGAAAAAGTGTCAAAACCTGAAACCGTCGAAGGCAAGACAGTGGAAGAACCCGCCGCGAACCCGGAAGACATCCTAGATGCGACGGAAGTCCCCACCGAAGACACGGATGAGACTGAAGGCCTTGCCGAAGAAGAGGAAGTTGCCGATTTAAAAGACAAGCTCCTGCGCGCCTTAGCTGACATGGAAAACCTGCGGAGACGGGCGCAGAAAGACCGCGAAGACGCCCTGAAATACAGTGCCACAAACTTCGCGAGGGACATGCTCTCGGTCGCCGACAACCTGAGGCGAGCGATTGAAGTCGTCCCGGAGGGAGGGGCTCCTGACGACGCAGCGCTCATCGGGTTTATCGAGGGTATCGCGCTAACCGAAAAGGAACTTCTTTCGACGCTAGAACGCCATGGCATCCAGAAAATCGAACCCACGGGGGAGAAATTTGACCCGCAGTTTCATGAAGCGATGTTCGAGATCCCCGACGCCAACGAAGAAAGCGGCACGGTGATGCAGGTCATCGAGGTTGGCTACGTCATCCACGATCGCTTGTTGCGCCCAGCCAAAGTAGGCATTGCAAAAACCGGACCGGCTTCAACTACCACCGACAACGAGACAAAAACCCCGGCCTGATCGCCATACTGCTAAACGGTTGTTTGGGTCGCTCATAACAGCGGCAGCCAGACACATGGGTATAGAGGTGAGCCACTTTAGTAACGCCTGACACCAGGAGGCAACAAACGGCAAAGAACCTTCAACTTCGGCCGCTTGGCCTATTGTAAGAGCCTCGCAGGCTACCTATATATCGACCATTCCACTCTTCAAGAGTTAGTCAAACCTTGGGGGAATTGTTCTGGCTGCCATAAAGGGTCCCGGAAATCTGCTGATAAGTGAGGTATAAGACAATGGGCAAAGCAATTGGTATTGATCTTGGCACGACGAACTCCTGTGTAGCCGTAATGGAGGGCTCTGACGCCCGCGTAATAGAAAATTCAGAGGGCGCGCGCACAACACCTTCAATGGTAGCGTTCTCAGAGGGTGAAGAACGGCTAGTGGGTCAGGCCGCAAAGCGCCAGGCTGTCACCAATCCAGAAAACACGCTTTTCGCTATCAAGCGTCTAATCGGCCGCTCCTACGACGATCCCACGACAAAGAAGGACGAGGATCTCGTCCCATATAAGATTGTTAAGGCCGAAAATGGCGACGCCTGGGTAGAAGCCGACGGAGAGAAATATTCACCGAGCCAAATTTCGGCATTCATTCTTCAAAAAATGAAGGAAACAGCCGAGGCACATCTCGGCGAGGAAGTGACCGAGGCGGTCATTACAGTCCCGGCTTATTTCAACGATTCCCAGCGCCAAGCAACCAAGGATGCAGGTAAGATTGCAGGCCTCGACGTACTCCGGATCATCAATGAGCCGACGGCGGCGGCACTCGCCTACGGGCTGGAAAAAAACGAAACCGGCACCATCGCTGTCTACGATCTCGGCGGCGGAACGTTCGATGTATCCATGCTCGAAATCGGCGACGGGGTGTTCGAGGTAAAATCGACCAACGGCGACACGTTCCTTGGCGGAGAAGATTTCGATGCCAAGATCATGGAATATTTAGCAGACGAGTTCAAGAAAGAGAGCGCAATCGACCTGCGCGATGACAAGCTTGCCCTGCAGCGGCTCAAGGAAGCGGCGGAAAAGGCGAAGATCGAACTGTCTTCGTCGGCGCAAACCGAGGTAAACCTTCCGTTCATAACTGCGGATCAAGCCGGTCCGAAACACCTAAACATCAAGCTAACCCGTGCAAAGCTGGAAGCGCTGGTCGACGATTTAGTCGAGCGCACTATCGGCCCGTGCAAAGCGGCGCTGAAGGACGCTGGCCTGTCGGCCGGTGAAATTGACGAAGTAATTCTAGTCGGCGGCATGACCCGCATGCCCAAGGTGATCGAAACAGTCAAAAATTTCTTCGGGCGCGATCCGCATCGCGGCGTCAATCCAGACGAGGTTGTAGCCATTGGTGCGGCGATTCAAGCTGGGGTGCTGAAAGGCGACGTAAAGGACGTATTGCTACTCGACGTCACCCCGCTTTCGCTGGGCATCGAAACGTTGGGCGGTGTGTTTACCCGTCTCATCGACCGAAATACGACAATCCCGACCAAGAAAAGCCAAACCTTCTCCACCGCCGAGGACAGTCAGAATGCAGTGACAATCCGGGTCTTTCAGGGCGAGCGTGAAATGGCGACGGACAACAAGCTGCTAGGCCAGTTTGACTTGGTGGGCATCCCACCGGCGCCGCGTGGAATGCCACAAATAGAGGTTACGTTCGACATCGACGCCAACGGCATTGTCAATGTCAGCGCCAAAGACAAGGCGACCAACAAAGAACAGAACATCCGAATTCAGGCATCCGGCGGTCTGTCTGATGACGATATTGAAAAAATGGTACAAGAAGCCGAGGCCAATTCAGAGGCAGACAAAAAACGGCGCGAGTTGGTCGACGCCCGCAACAACGCTGACGGCCTGATCTACACAACCGAGAAGACCATGGCCGAACACGGCGAGTCGTTGTCCGATGAAGACAAAGGAGCCATCGAGGCAGCCATTGCCGACCTAAAATTGGCGGTCGAGCCGGAAGACGCCGACCCTGCGGACATAATGGCCAAAACCGAAGTCCTCGGGGAAGCCGCGCAGAAGCTTGGCGAGGCACTCTACAAGGCGCAGCAGGAGGAGGCGGAGGCAGCTGGCGACGCCGGCATGGCCGATATGGGTGACCCCGGCCCAGAAACGGCTGGGGATGACGGCGGAGGCGATGGCGCTACTGTAGTAGACGCCGACTTCGAAGAGGTCGACGATGACCCCAAGGACAAATCAGCCTGACAGGCTACGCGTGAGCAAAGTCCGGTATATTGTCCGGGAACATGTGTGTTCCCGGATGCTTGCCTGAAAGGAGCGCTGAGCCATGGCAAAACAGGATTACTACGAAACGCTCGGGGTTGACCGCAATTCAGATGAACGCGCGCTGAAAAGCGCCTACCGCAAGCTCGCGATGAAATATCATCCGGACCGCAACCCGGACGATGCAGCCGCCGAGGCACAATTCAAAGAAGTCAGCGAAGCCTATGAAGTTCTTAAGGACGCCGACAAACGCGCTGCGTACGATCAATTCGGCCATGCCGCCTTTGAGGGGGGAGGATCAGGTGGTGGAGGCGGTGGTTTTGATTTCAGCGGTGGTAGTGGGTTTGCCGACATCTTCGACGAAATGTTTGGAGATTTCATGGGCGGCGGGCGCGGACAGGGCGGCAACCGGGGCCGGGCTGGAGCCACACGCGGTTCCGATCTTCGCTACAACATGCAGATAAGCCTAGAAGACGCCTTTGAGGGCCGCGAAACGCATATCCGGGTTCCCTCGGCCGTGACTTGCGATGACTGCAACGGTTTGGGCGCCCAAAAAGGTTCCCGCCCATCCACCTGTGGAACCTGCAAGGGCCACGGCAAGGTCCGTGCGCAGCAGGGCTTTTTTACTGTGGAACGAACCTGCCCAACCTGTAACGGGTCGGGACAGGTAATTGAGGATCCTTGCGGAAGTTGCAGCGGGTCAGGCCGTACACAAAAGGAAAAAACGCTAAAGGCCACAATCCCCGCAGGCGTCGAAGATGGCACGCGTATTCGTCTGGCCGGCGAGGGCGAGGCCGGCATTCAGGGCGGCGGCGCAGGTGATCTTTATATATTTATCGCCGTAGCGCCGCACAAAATGTTCCGGCGCGATGCCAATGACCTACATATCAGGGTGCCGATCCCGATGGCAACCGCCACCCTCGGAGGATCGATCGAAGTGCCTACGGTCGAAGGTAAACGAGCGAAAGTCACGATTCCAAAGGGGGCCCAGTCAGGCCATCAGTTCCGGCTTCGCGGTAAGGGCATGTCGGTCTTACGAAGTCGGTCAAGGGGCGACATGTATATAGACGTTGTGGTCGAGACACCTGTCAATCTCTCCGCGCGGCAGGAAGAGTTGCTGCGCGAATTTCAAGGGGAAAAGCCCGCCAAGGGCCAAAGTACTACCAGCCCAGAATCAGAGGGCTTTTTTTCCCGGGTGAAAGAGCTTTGGGACGATTTGACGGATTAAAATTACCGGGCGGGTTATGGCTTTCCGCCGCAGCCACGACAGAAACCATCGTTATGAACAATAACGACGAGTGTTCACTGCCGGAATTTAATACGTCATACAGGCCGCATTGAGTAGACCGCCAGCAAGAGATGCCGATCCCAGCCAAATTCCGCTCGCCACCTCTCCCTTTTCTATTCGCTCAGAGATTCTCGGCATCGACAAACGTGTCAGAAAATAGATCACGATCTGCACAGTCAGGGCGATTGCACCCCACAGCGCACAGTCGAGCAGACTGACGGATCCCGCGATTGCATTTGCAAGCGGCAGACAGAACCCAATCAGGCTTCCAGAGAACGCGATCGCGGCGGCAACATTATTCTTGCGAATTAGGGCAATCTCGGGATGAGGCGTCACCCATATATACAAGACGATATAGGCTAGTGTTAACGCAGCGGCTGTGCATAGATAGGCAAGAAACAGCGGCAAGCCCTCTATCGAAACCAATACCAATTCCATGATCACCTTCCCCACGTTTCCGTTCTTTATGTGGCGACGATAGCGGTAATCCGGGTTGCCCGATAGCCTTCTAACGTCGGAGAACGGTATAAACTGACTCTTGCGCTTTTAAGCATTTCCTCGTAACGACCCACCGATATCAAATAAAGGCGGGACCAGCATCATGGCAGATATGAAAATAGGAATTATCGGTGCCGGCGGGCGAATGGGCCAAGCCTGTATTCGACAGGTTACAGAAACCGCCGGCTGCGCGGTTGTCGCCGCAGCGGACCTTTCAGGATCGCCCCTGGTCGGCATCGATGCCGGAGAACCCGCAGGAGCTGGCGCCCTTGGTGTTGCAGTGACTGATGACCCCGCCGAAGTCATCGCAGCGGCCGATGCGATCATTGAATTCACCCTTCCGGAACCGACAGTCGAACATGCTGTACTGACCGCAAAAGCAGGCGTTGCACATATTATAGGCACAACCGGTACAACAGCCAAACACGACGACGCCTTGAGAGTGGCTGGGGAGGAGACTGTCATCATGCACGCCCCAAATATGAGCCTCGCCGTTAACCTGCTCATCGCGCTGACCAAGCAAGTGGCCACCACACTTAATGACGATTTTGATGTCGAGATTTTCGAAATGCACCACAAGCACAAGGTCGATGCACCTTCAGGCACCGCGGTCGCCTTGGGCCGCGCAGCAGCCTTGGCGCGCGGCGTAAACATAGATGACGTAGCGCAGTGGGCGCGGGAAGGCATTACCGGGGAGAGAAGGCGCGGGGATATTGGTTTTGCAGCTCTGCGGGGTGGAAACGTGGTCGGCGATCACACGGTAACCTTCGCGTCAGGGGACGAACGGTTGGAAATAAGTCACAAGGCCCAGTCACGCCAAATCTTCGCACGCGGCGCGGTACACGCAGCGTTGTGGTCGGCAAAACAGACGCCGGGATTCTATACAATGTTCGACGTGCTGGGGATTGAATATTAGAGAAGGACTTGTAGTTCTTCAGTGGAAGCAGGCTTATTAGCCGTTTATTTAGTGAGGCAGGGTGCCTATGAAATTCACCATAATGGATGGCGGAATGGGGCGTCAGTTGCAGCGTTCAGGCGCCCCGTTTCGACAACCGGAATGGTCTGCGCTAGCGCTCATGGAGGATCCTTCTTATATTCGGAAGGTCCATAACGTCTTTATCGAAGCCGGGGCCGAAATAATTACTACGAATTCTTATGCGGTGGTGCCATTCCATATCGGCGATCACCGTTTTGCAGAACGTGGTGAGGAACTTTTGACTTCGGCCGGAATGATAGCCCGCGAGGCTGCAAATGGGGCGGATGTAACGGTAGCAGGCAGTGTGCCTCCTGTCTTTGGTTCCTATATTACTAGCGGGTTTGATGCGACAGAGGCCAAAGCAATATTGGGGTTGTTTCGGGATTATTTATTACCCCATGTGGATATAGCCTTAGCCGAAACAATATCAACGTATACAGAGGCCGTGGCATTTCTGGATGTGTTTGAAAGCTGTGGAAAGCCAGTATGGTTGGGCATTTCCGTAGAGGACCTCCAACACGAGCCCGGCCAGCCAAAACTGCGGTCGGGAGAACAATTGGATGCTATCTTCAGGTTGGTTAAAGATAGGGGCGTAGACGCTTTATTGTTTAATTGTTCAAAACCAGAGGCTATGGGAGATGCGGTGGAACGTGCAGGCGAAGTCCTCACAGATTTATGCCCTATCGGTGTATTGCCAAATGCCTTTGCGGGAATAGATACTGGGTGCTTTTCTAATGAAACATTAAATCAAATTCGTCCGGACCTTACCCCGTCCGTTTATGGCCGCTTCGTTGATGCGTGGCTCGATATGGGGGCAAGTATTGTAGGTGGGTGTTGCGGGATTGGTCCCGAACATATAGCTGAATTAAAGTGTATAAAATCTAAAGTCGCCGATTAGAGCTGACTGCCAGATAGATCAGCGTAACATCAAACACAAAAAACCTGAGCGCCGGGCATTATAGGCGCCCACAGATGATGGCCGCTTTCCTTTGGACCAAGCCCTCATACGCAAATCGCGGGCGGGCACTTCCCCGGCGCACGTGACCGGGTTAAAATTTGTCAATGCGCGCCACCATGCCTCTAAGGGACGTCAACGAATTCTTCGCCCGACTATCTGCCGCCGACCCGGAACCGAAAGGCGAACTGCGTTACGTTAACAACTTTACCCTGACGATAGCGGTAGTTCTGTCGGCGCAGGCTACCGATGCTGGCGTTAACAAGGCAACCGAAGAACTTTTCAAGCGGGCCAACACACCGGAAAATATGCTGGCGTTAGGCGAGGCCGCGGTACGGGATCACATCAAAACCATCGGGCTATACCGCAACAAGGCAAAGAACGTCATAGCACTGTGCCAAATGCTGATTGCAGATTTCGGCGGCGAAATACCACAGACCCGTGAAGATCTGATAAAACTGCCCGGCGTGGGACGCAAAACCGCCAACGTAGTTCTAAATATAGCTTTTGGCCAACCAACCATGGCTGTGGACACACATATCTTTCGACTCGGCAACCGCACCGGCATGGCGCCGGGTAAGAATGTCGACGAAGTAGAGAACAAGTTGGTCAAACGCATCCCCCGGCAATGGATGCAATACGCCCATCATTGGCTAATTCTGCACGGCCGATACATTTGTAAGGCGCGGAAACCGGAATGCTGGAATTGCCTCGTTAGAGACCTGTGTCGTTTCAAGGGCAAGGCGGAAAAGTAAGTATATGTATCTCGCTCGTCACGGACAAACCGTTTTTAACGTCGTTTTTGGCACAACAAAAAGGGATCCGGGAATTGAAGACCCCCCACTAACTGAGGCCGGCTGCATTCAGGCGGGCGAGTTGGCCGCGCGCTTCGCCGATTTGAAGATCGTCCGGTTAATTTCGAGCCCCTATACGCGGGCGCTGCAAACCGCGCATGCAGTGGCCGGGCGTCTGAACGTGCCTATAACGGTTGATGCTAACGTCCGCGAACGCACCGCCTATGTCTGTGATATAGGCACCAAAACCCCAGACCTTGTCGCGGCCTGGCCACACCTTGATTTCTCTCACCTAAACGAGGTCTGGTGGAACCAAGAAGAAGAACCCATCGGCGAATTTCATGACCGCTGCGCAGCATTCCGGAAAACAATTGCGTGTGCGAAAGACTGGGACCGGGTTGCGGTGATCACACACTGGGGCGTTATTCGGTCGCTAACCGGTGTGCGCGTTGGTAACGGCGAGCTGCTGCGCTGCGATCCATGCGAACCCCACCCACCTCTGGAACAAACATGGCCTTAATTCGGGGAAGGGTGCAGGAACAGATGGTTTGGAACCGGACATGGCCAATTGCCCCTCGGCCCCATCCATGATAGCCACAGACACTTAATAAATTGGAGCTATAAATGGCCGACAACCCCGACCCGCCTAACAATACCGCCGCAAATGGCACGGACGAAACCGCCCACGAAGACGCTGTCCCGTTCATGATCGGCGCGCAATATATAAAGGACCTTTCCTTCGAGAACCCCCGAGGAATCGAAACCCTCTCGGCGCTCCAACAAAACCCGGATGTTAGCGTCGATGTAAGCACCAACGCCCGCCCGATTGGCGAAGCGGGTATGTTTGAAGTATCGGTTTTCATCCGCGCCGAGGCGGCAGTTGAGGATGCGCCTGTCTTTATCGTCGAGCTGACATATTCAGGAATCGTTCAAGTGTCCGGCGTGCAGGAGGAAGATGTAAAACCAATTGTCTTAATCGAGGGGCCACGTCATCTTTTTCCATTCGCCCGCACCATTGTCTCTAACGCCGTTAGGGACGGCGGATTTCCACCGCTAATGATCGATCCAATCGATTTCTCGGCCCTTTTTGTGGCACAGCACGTGGACTCCGACGGGTCGGATATATAGCACGAGGTAGACCTAGTCGGCTGCGTCGGCGGGACGAGACCAAATCGGGGATTGCAACTTCGCAACAAACGCTTCATGAGCAGCAATTTCATCCGCGGTGGGCGCGTGCGGACGGTGCGGACGAGCTTCCGACAGCCGCTGTGTGTCAGCTGGGGCAGCCACACCAATTTTCGACGAAGTGCTTGTCTCTGAGGCGACGAGGCTTAGTCCCGGCTGGCGGCCCCCACACAATTCCAGATAAACCTCTGCCAGAAGCTCCGCATCAAGCAGCGCGCCATGCTTGGTGCGTGATGAATTATCAATCTCAAACCGTCGGCACAGGGCGTCGAGCGACGCTGGAGCCCCCGGAAACAGACGCCGGGCAATCAACACAGTATCGACCGACTGGCTCATTGGCAGGGCCGGCCGAGATAGGCGACCAAGCTCAGCGTTGAGAAAGCCCATATCAAACTTGGCATTATGAATGACCAACGGGTCGTTGGCGATAAAGCTTAAAAAATCGTCGGCAACATCGGCGAAAACCGGAAAATCCCTGAGAAACCCTTCGCTGAGGCCATGAACAGCGAAGGCGCCGGGCGGTATATCCCGTTCGGGATTAATATACTGATGATAGGTTTTGCCAGTCGCGATATGGTTGAACACTTCAACACATCCGATTTCAACGAGCCGGTCGCCATTCAGCGGATCAAGGCCTGTGGTTTCAGTGTCGAGTACGAGCTCCCGCATGCACACTCCTTCTGTCAGCACTTCGTTCAACATACGTTCTGGGCGGCCAGCAGCCCGCTGGAGCCTGTTTCATTAATCTCGCAATTCGCACAAGATGTCGCAAGGTTTCCGCCCGCCCGCGGCCGCTTGGCACAACAAAATCGGCGCGGCGACGTTTGGCCGAATCGGGCATCTGTCGAGCCTTGATGCCGTCGAACTTCTCTCGCGTCATGCCAGGCCGGGCCATAACCCGGGCCGACTGGATGAACTCTGGCGCCGACACAACGACCGACGCGTCGCAGCGAACGTCCAGCATTGCTTCAAACAGGAGGGGTATATCCAGCACTACCAACGGCACCCGCCGGGCTGCACAGCGCTTGAGGAACCGGTCTTGCGCTTTCCGGGCTAATGGATGGACGATGGATTCTAATTTTTTCAGCGCCGTGTCATCACCAAAAACACGGTTACCGAGCGCGTCGCGGTCCACGGCACCATTTACCACCACATTAGGGAAGGCCGCCTCGATCGGTTCAACGGCCGCACCACCCCTGTCCAGCAAAAAATGAACCGACGCATCAGAATCGTATACCGGGACTCCCAGCCGCCAGAACATGGCCGAAGCAGTCGATTTCCCCATACCGATCGAACCAGTCAGCCCAAGGATGATCATAAAGACTCCAAAACGTGAGCACGGAGCGCCTTATCAACCTTAGGGTCGGTGCCAAACCAGTCGCGGAATCCGGGCCTCGCCTGATGAAGAAGCATGCCCAGACCATCAATCGCCACGTTACCGCGAGCCCGCGCCGCCGCCAAAAGCTGCGTTTCGAGAGGGGCGTAGACTATATCGTAGACCAACGCGTCGAGTGGCAAGGCGTCGAGGGCGAGATCGAGCGGCGGCTGTCCCCCCATACCAAGCGGCGTCGCGTTGACGAGTAGCGCCGCGCCGCGAAGCGCCTCAGCACGCTCTTTCCACGCCACTGCGCGAATAGGCACACCAAACTCTTCCTCCAACGACTGCGAGCGGTCGCGCGTCCGGTTGGTAAGCCGTATATCCGGCACACCTGCCTCTTGGAGCCCGCCAACGATTGCCCGGGCCGCGCCCCCAGCGCCCAGAACGACCACAGGCCCTGCGTCGGCCCGCCATCCGCGGTGGGCTTCGCGGAGAGATTCAAGAAATCCATATGCATCTGTATTAGAGCCACAAAGAACACCATCGCGAACCGCGATAGTGTTAACCGCCTTCAGGCGCTGCGCCCAGAGATCAACCTCGTCCATCGCCCGATAGG
>JAYYZV010000099.1:0-9895 GCA_036339975.1 Pseudomonadota bacterium
ATAGCCAACCGGATTTACTTGTGATGCCACCAGCCCGACCTGGTTGGCGTGACCGAAGTAGCGCTGTTTTATCGATACTGCGACGAATGTCCGGCCCGATCCCGCCTGATGTACCCATACGCCCTTAACGTCAGGGATACCCGCTCCCTCGAGAGAATCTAGAAGACCGGCGGAGCGGATAAAGCAGCGTTCGAAGAGATGACTATGCGGCGGTTTCTGGCTCGCCGCGCAAGTGAGGATGGGATTGTTGCGGTGATAGACCCGTTCGATATGAATTACGGGTTCTTCCTTAGCATCTCCGGCATAGTAACCCGTCCACTCGCCAAAGGGACCTTCAAGAGCGGTTTCATCTGGCGACACCCAGCCTTCCAACACGAGCTCCGATCGCGCTGGGATTGGCAAACCTGTCACCTCCCCCTCAATGCACTCCATGGGCTGACCCGACAACCCACCGGCCCAGTCAAGCTCAGGAATATTATCTGCCAATGTATATCGAGCGGCGATATATGTGGCCGGATCGATACCTACCACGATAACCATGGGGCATTTTTTACCTTCTTTAAGATACTTATCGCGCTGAATGCGGCCCTGCTTGCCATTAGAAATATAGGATGTCGCAATGTTTTTTCCGTTTAGCATTACCCGATAGGTGCCCACGTTTACTCTCCCGGTATCCGGGTCCTTTGTAATAACGCCGCACGCAGTACCGATATAGCGGCCACCATCCTTCTCATGGTGCACCGGCACTGGGAATTTCATTAGATCGACTTCATCATCACGGTCGACGTTCTCTAAAACCGGCCCATCGGTGACCATACGTGGTGGGACCGGCTCATACTGCTTTATACGGCTGCGATAGGCATCCAACATGGTGCGTCGATCACCAGAGGTTTCAGGGTCAATGCCCATGCCTAGGGCGAGACGCAATGGAGACCCCAGCATGCCGTACAGACATCTAAAACCGCTCTGATATCCGGGCACATCGTCAAACAGAAGGGCCGGTGAACGATCGACCTTTTCTCTATACAGCACCTCGGTTACCGCGCCGATCTCCTTGTCCCAGTGGGCGCCGATAACATTTTTTAGCTCACCAGCCTCGTCTACGGCGTTCAGAAAATCGCGCAAGTCGGTTTGTACGTACTGATTGGCAATGGATCCATCCATCGGTCTCGTTCTCCGTATCGTAAAAATTTATTATTCGGGTGTCTGCTGAGTTTTTTCAGTCAAGCAGATAGCCCCACTTCTCCTTTGATTCTCGTGCCACCTCGCGAGAAGGCGCATTTACGGCCGGAAATTCTTCCTTCCAGTGAAATGGTCGGCAGGCGTCAATTATTGCTCGGCTGTTTGTCAGGTTCCCTGCCTCCTTGTCCTCGGGAGATATACGGGGGTCAAGATGGGTGGACCAGGCACCTTTTATTATGTCGATAGACGTCGCAGGATCTGACCGGGTCAACATAGCCCAGATAAGCTCCTCGAGGTTAGATACATCGACATCTTCGTCCGTGACGATGACGTATTTTCCAGCATAAGCGCCAACCTGGCACTGGCAGGCGACGTGTCCCGCCTGTTTTGAGTGTCCGGGATACCGCTGCTTTATTGCAACACCCATTAGCATTCTCGCAGTACCTACTTCGTGCAACCACGCAGAGGTTATATCGGGCACGCCAGCTCGGGTCAGGTTTTCCTTTAGCATTGCCGAGCGCGTAATAGAGCGGTACCGCGCAACTTCGTCCGGCGGCCGCTGTGGCGGACAACCGAATAGAATAGGATTGTTACGGTGGTAAATTGCTTTGATCTCCATTACCGGCTCTTCGCGCATCTGTGATCCATAATAACCGGTCCACTCCCCAAATGGCCCTTCCGGGCGACGCTTGGTCGGATGAACAAACCCCTCGATCACGATTTCCGCATCCGCGGGAAATGGAAGACCGGTATAACGACCCTCGACCAATTGCATTGGGTTGCCGCGGATGCCGCCTACAATGTCGTATTCGCAAACGTTGTGCGGAACATCCGACGATCCCATTAGAAACGTCATCGGGTCACCTCCGAGGACAATGACCGTTGGCATAGGTTCGCCCTTCTCAACCCATTTGTCTCGGTGAACGCGACCATGCTTACCAGGTGAAATGTAAAACCCGACTTCGTTTTTGGCATGGATCATTACCCGGTAAGTACCAAGATTTATCCAGCCGGATTCCGGATCACGAGTAACATTATATGAGCCAGTACCGACGTACCGACCGCCATCATTCTCGTGCCAGATCGGCGCAGGGAACATTTCAATATCGATGTCATCTCCTTCAATGACATTTTCGAAAACCGGTCCGTCTGGGACGATCTCGTGTGGTATTTCCCGCATATTTTCTGAATAGTGTTCACGAAAGGCATCAGAGAGTTCAGTCTTTGTAAATTCCGATGGAAACCCGAGTGTCATATTCATTCGCTTACCAGCAAAAAAATTTACCAGAAGTCGTGAACCCGGCATCGTTCCCGGCACATCCTCGAACACAACGCAGGGTGCGACTTCGCTGTGCTGAACCACCTCAGTCGCCATTCCGATATCCCGTTCCCAGCTCGCTCCAGTAACGCGCTTCACCTCGCCAAGCTTTTCTGCCTCCTCAAGCCAATCCCGCATATTGGTATAGGGGATGTTTAGATCGTTGGGCAGGATGGCAGACGAATTTTCCCTACCCACACTTCCATCAACCATCCATCATTCCTTCCCAGTTTAATTTGAGGGTAGCCCAAGGAGGACTCAGCCCTCACATTTTATAATGAATTCTTTGTTCTTGCAGGATATTCCAACCCCCAGTTTACAAAAAATACCATATCGTGATTATAGTGATCACAACTTGAGAAATAATGGGCCAGTAATGGATTCCTGCCGGCTTCGATACTTTTCTTCTATTGTGGGCTGTGGTCTGTTCGGGAAGTATCTTACCGGACTAATGTCGCACAGTCTGTCTTTCTCGTGACAACGACGGCCCGAATTCTCAATTGTTTTCTAGGGCCGCTAGCCAACGCAACGGCATTCGTATCGGATAAATAGAGTTTACCTTAGGGAGGGGACACCGAGAAAAAATGAATGACAAACCCGCCGATTTTTCACACCACGAGACGCCCGTAAATCTGAAAGCCAACCGTCCGGAGCCGGAGTACGTCTCCGACGCCATGGCAGAGTTGCTTTCAAAAATGGATTTCGATTACGTCTTCCTTCTTCCTGGCGCTAGTTATCGAGGGCTTCACGATTCCCTAGTGAACCATAATCGAAACCTCGACCCTAAGATTATCTTGGCAACCAGCGAACTCTCCGCGGCGTCGATGGCGCATGGGTATGCCAAAGCGGCGGACAAGCCGTCACTTTGTATACTGCATGACCTAGTAGGACTGATGAACGGTTCCATGGGTTTATATAATGCGTATTGCGACCGGGCGCCGATCCTATTTCTTGGCGGCGCGGGACCGCTCGACCCGGACCAGCGACGCTTTATAGAATGGAACCACTCAGCCAGCACCCAGGCGGATATTATCAAAGACTGGGTGAAGTGGACCGACGAGCCGCCGACCGGTAACGCCACACTTAAATCTATCATTCGCGGCAAAACGATCTGCGAAACCTATCCGCCTGGACCGGTTTACGTATCGATTGACACTCATATCCAAGAACAACCCGTCGATGAGACCCTCGAACCAATTGACACTTCCTTACCTCGTTATAAAGGGCCACCGCCTATGGGTCCGAATGAGGACGCGCTTGCAGAAGCGGCGGAAGCCATTATCAAAGCTAAGTTTCCGGTTCTTGTGGGTGGACGTTTTGGGATCTATGAACGCATGCGCGCGCCCCTAACCGAGCTTCTCGACATCAGCGGTTCCGGCGGCCTCAATGACCGCGCAGTCTATTGTTGGCCCAGCGATCATCCACAGAACCTGTCGGGGGACACAAACGCTATACGGGAAGCGGACGTGATCGTCTGCCTGGATTGCATTGATATAAATAATGTCATGGGCACATACGCCATCCGCCGCCGTTCCGACATTGTTCAAGCCCGTGAACAAGCGGCGCCTAAAATCATCGACATGTCTCTAAATGCGATGGACAATAGTTCATGGACAGCCTTCGGGGGCCCAACCCCTCCTGTGGACCTCCAGATAGTTTGCGAACCCGAATATGGGCTGGAGAGGCTAATTGCCGCCGTAAAAAAGGTTCTAGAGCGCAACCCCGACAGCCATGACCGGGTAGAAAAACGCAAAAAAGCGCTGGCGGCGAGGCATGACAAATTACGTGCCGCACAGACTGAAAAAGCACGAGAGGGCTGGGACCAAGCGCCCATCAAAGTCGAACGCATGATCCACGAGGTATATCAGTCAGTAAAAGATAAACCTTGGACGCTCACCGCTGCTAATCATCGTAGTTTTAACGAAGTTGTTTGGAACTTTCCTGGTGCCGGCAGCTATCTCGGTGCCGATGGTGGTGGTGGGGTCGGTTACAATGCCTCCGCTGCAATCGGCGCGGCTCTGGCTCTCCGCGACAAAGGGCGTTTTTGTGTTTCAATCGGTGGCGACGGCGACTTTCTGATGGCACCAGGATGTCTATGGTCAGCCTGCCATTATGGAATTCCAATGCTCCACGTCATCAACAATAACTCCACCTGGGGAAACGATGAAGTACACCAAGTGGAAGTAGCTCAAAACCGTAACCGGCCGATGGAGAATGCTTGGATAGGCCAGGCGATGCGAGACCCAATCGTTGATTTCGCGCAGGTCGCTCGAGGCTTTGGTGCCTGGGCCGAGGGTCCTGCGCAAACGCCGGATCAATTGGCAGAAATTCTCGGACGAGCAGTGGCCGAGGTCGAAAAAGGCGGGGTAGCTGTCGTCGATGCCACAACAACCTTGGGCATCGTTTCTTAAAAATCAGGCTTTCAGGGCGGCCTTCTCGGTCGCCCCGAAGCCGATCACGACCTCCTCATCAAACTCAAACACAGGCCGTTTGATCAATGTCGGATTATCGGTCATCAAGGCTTTTGCCTTTGCCTCATCCACCTCATCTTTTTCACCCTCGGACAAATTGCGCCAAGTCGTACCGCGTCGATTCAGTAGTTTTTCCCAGCCAGCCCTTTGCACCCAGCGGGACACTGCTGTCACCTCTAGGCCGTCTATTCGGAAATCATGAAAGCGGTATTCCACCCCTTCAGCTTCCAGCCACTTAAGTGCTTTTCGGCAAGTGTCGCAATTCTTGATCCCGTATACCGCAATCATTTTAGGTCTCCGTTACCGTTTCATGCAGGAGATCGAGCGCCGCCCGCGCGAAGGTCCACATATTGTCTTCGCGATCGTCGTTGCCAGTTTGAACCACCCGTGTAGCGTATGAAGGGCCGACGATGGCTAACGCTACATGCCCGGCCGGGTTTCCATAACGATTGCCTGTTGGACCGGCTGCGCCAGATTCGCCAATGGCCCAGTCCGTTTCCAGGATATCTTTAATCGTAGATGCCGCCAGTGCGGCATATTCCGCAGTGGAACCCTGCATTTCCGCTTTTCCATCATTAAAACGGAGTATTCCCCGCCGGGCCGCTTGCGTATAGATCGTCGCACCACCAACGAAATAGTTAGACGCGCCGGGTACCGACAGAAGCGCAGCGGAAATAAGGCCCCCGGCGGCAGATTCAGAAACCGATATGGTTTCTCCGCGTTTTTTTAATAGTTCTCCGACCGGTGAGGCCATTTGAACGAGTGAAGGCATTTTAGCAGCTCCCATCTAATGGCTTTAGACTAACAAAGAATTCACAGCGTTGAAGGTTCAAGGCATCCTGATATCGTCATCAGCAATAAATTTAGTTTCCTCTCCACGCAACATACGTAAGACATTCGCGGCTGCCCTCCGCGCTGCGACAGTAAGCGCATCTCCGGAAATAGCAGAATTATGGGGCGAAGCGATTACATTTGGCAGATCCAGAAATGGATGCTTCGTCTCGAATTTTCCATGCCGAACGGGTTCTATCCACCAAGCCTCTAGGCAGGCGGTAAATTCCGGGTAATCCCTGAGATGTCGGTAAAGCTCGTCTTCATCGACGATCTCGCCGCGCGCAACATTAATTAGAACGGCGTCCGGCTTCATTTGGGCTAAATGTGCAGCCCTAATCAAGCGATCCGTTTTACGGGTAAGTGCCAGCGTGATTACCAAGACATCAGCGGCAGCGATAACACGATCCAGGTCGTCCATCGTCCCGATATAATCGACATCTTCAACTGTTTGCCCTGAACGGTTGATCGCCTCTATCCGCATTCCGAGCCTGCGCATCAAGCTTGCCACCTGACGCCCCGCCTCGCCAAACCCAATAATACCGCAGGTTGCGCCGCTGATTTTTTTCGTTGGTAGAAACTGATTGAACTCGCCAACTTTCATATTCTGGTGTTCTACAGTTAGGCGTTTGGAAGCAGCGAGCGCCATCGCGGCTACGTGCTCCGCCATGGGCTCCGCATAGGCGCCGCCATTATAAGCCACTGGAATATGGTGCGGCACGAGGTCTAACGGCAGATAATCGATGCCAGCCGTCATACACTGAATAAGTTTGCAATTATCCAGCATTGCCATTGCCTCCACGCCCAGATCTCGGACCGGATGATAGGTCATCACGCCACGGGCATCCCGAAGCACCTGTTCCCGCTCCAAGTCGTCCAGCTCAGGATAAAAAAACACCTCAACCTCTCCGCCGAAAGATTCGACGATGGCGTTTCTGATATCTTCAGACGGCTGATGGGAAACAAGGACTACAGGTTTTCTCATATCCCGTTATATCAAAGATAAAAATTCTTAGTTGTTTAAACGTGAAATTCCGTCAATACGCGGGTTACTTCTTCGGGAAACAGTTCTTCGACCTCAAGCTTGCGTTGACAAACTCCCTGTTCAAAACCGTATTGTAAGAACGCTTCCAACGTCGTGCGGTTCTTTTCTATCCCGTAGGGAAAAAAATCGTCACCAAATAGATCCCGTGCTTTCTGCGCGGCGTCGTAGCACCATGCGAACGGTACACGCGTCGCAGTCATTTCCGTTGCCCGAAACATCGCGCGGTTCTTCGCCTCCTCGAAGGCCTTGTATAAATTTGTCGCTACCCATGGGTTGCCGCGAAAAAAATCGCCGCGCATGGCAATCACATGCATGATTGGAAAAATGCCGGTGTCTCGGTAATATTTTTCCTCTACCTCTCGATAATTTGGATAAAGGTGAACAATCGTATTCTCACCTTCTTCCACCGGTGATGGTGGATGAGCCGACATGACGCAATCAATGTCACCGTCAAACAACATTTCGGTAAGAGATTTGTCCTGCCGCGGCGTATAGGAAACACCCTCCGGTCTATTCAAATCAACCTTCTCCTTACGACCAGCCGAATTGACGCCACCCTGCACCCATTCAATTTCCTGCAGGGGAATACCAATATTGTGAACCAACCAGCCGCGGGTATAAATCGACGCTGTCTGCGCCCACTCGGGTATACCAATTCGTTTGCCGCGCAGATCCGATGCTTCCTTGATTTCGCTATCAGGCAGAACGAAAAGTGACGATTGCCGAAAAACACGCGATGGAAATACCGGAATGCCGGTGATACTGTCGTCGTCTTGGGATTTTAGCGCGATGTATTTGCCGAAAGACATTTCCGACACATCCCATTCGCGGAACTTAATAAACCGAAAGAAGGTTTCTTCGATCTGCAGGTTCAGGTACCTCAGGTCAATCCCCTCCGCTTCAATATCTCCGCGCGTCAGGTCCCGCATGTGTTCATAGTCACTCGCGGCGAAAGTGACGATAAGTTTAGACATTGCGCCGATCTCCCGGAAACATTCTGGGTGGAAACACGCTCCCGCCCAGCTTGATTAGTACGGATATAGGTTTAGGCAATCTTTCTACGCCAGCGCATCTTTTTGTCTAGCGCATCGCCGGCGTCTGCTATCCCGTTCAGATAACTATCCCAGACGATCAGGTTTTCTTCGCAGGCATCAATGACCTCTTCTTCCATGTGAAGCTTTGCTGCATGCTGGGCAACTGTCTTCCACCCGAGATCTGAATGCTTGATATCTGCCTCTGAATGCATCCCGAAGAATAGTCTTTGTTCTGGGGTCAGGCCGAACATTTTTCCCCAACGACGGTTTTCGTTTCCAAACCATCCTTTTTTCTTAACTTCGCCCTTGCCGTAACCAGGGATATTAGCCCTTTCAGCACAAGTATTCGCCATAAGACCGAGTAGCCAGTGACGGTTACTCATAAGACTATCCCACGCACGCCAACACATTCTCGTTGATGGCAGGGGTTTGGCGTTCGTTATCTGCGCTCTCTTCATCCCGCAATCGACACCCAAGTCTTCGAGAACTTTCCAATGCGGCCGGCCGTCACCGTGCTCCGCATCGGATACAAGTTCTTCATAACAGGCTTCTAAAATATCCATCTTTACATCCCAGACCGGGGTATTCGTCGCGACCCGGAGTTTTAGGACCGAATTACGCTGACGCGTATTCAACCTGTGCTGCATGACAAACATGTAGGCGCGCCCCTTCGTAAGGGGTTCATTCAGCATGCGATTATTTTTCGAAAATTTATCGACTGCCTTATCGATACCAGCGATCACAGACTTTGTGCTCATATTTCTAAATCCTTTCCTATCTTCTCTGCCCTTTCTATCTTCTCTGCCCTTATACGATATCGGGCAGCGACGGTTAAAAACCATTCGCCAATATCTTCCATTCTATTTTCCAATGGCATGGAAAGAACTCAGGTTGCACGCAGTCGGCCATCGCTTGCCGCCACACTGTTTCCTATCAATGTATCAATGATGCCGCGCACCGCGCGCGACGCATTGTTGTCTATATGAGAACCCGCGTAGGCAAAATACAAAGTTCTAGGAACACGCGGGCGGACGATTTGGGATGCAAACAAACGCCCCGACTGCACAGCCTGCTGCACAGCAGCATACGGCAAAATTGTACAACCCAAACCATTTTCCACTAAATCTCGCGTCATAGGAACAGAATGTATTTCGAAAGCCACCTCGACAATACACTCTTTTTCACGCGCTGTATTCTCTACCCAGTCACGAAGACCAAATCCCTTGCCTGGAAGAATTAAATCACGCTGGCATACGGCAGCAAACGATACGGTATCACCCGGATCATCATTGCCGGCTGCGCCAACTAGATAGAGGTCTTCCAACATAAGAGGTTCCGTGGGTATCCCAGTTACCGCGTTGGGATTGTATGTAAATCCCATGTCGAGAGAATTGTCATCCAGTCGACGCATGATTTCCTCGCTCAGCCCTTCGAACAGTTTCAGCGACACTTCAGGAAAGGAATCGCGGCACGCGCGGATCAGCGGAATGGCCAGAAGTGCGCTTGCCGTCGGTGTAATGCCGAGCACAATTTCACCACGCGGTGGGCCCGACAGGTCCATAACTTCCTGCCGTGCCTGCTCCACCTGTTTAAGTATAGCATTTGCGTGGCGCAAAAGTACTTGTCCTGCCTCCGTCAGTTCTACTCCCCGGGAGTGACGATGCAGGAGTTCAACGCCAAGTTCCCCCTCTAGCTTCCGGATTTGTAGGCCCAATGCAGGTTGGGCAATACGAACGTGATTAGCGGCGCGCGTGAAGCTCTTAGCTTCGACAATTTCGGAAAAATATCGTAGCTGGCGGATATCCATGGCTAAATTTTCACTATATTAAATTTATATAATAAACTCCGAAGGCATATATTTAATATATTATTGAAAAATTAGTTGAAATACCACCCATCCCATCACAATGGGAACCGTTAGCCACTTATTGACTATACAGCCCAACATAGAATTTCAGCGGGATTTCTGCGATGGCCGCGCATTGGGAATAAGCTCTTGGCCCTAATTACACCG
>JAYYZV010000100.1:0-6898 GCA_036339975.1 Pseudomonadota bacterium
GTCGCGGAAAGACCTGTTGCTGATCCTGCAGCGGTGCTGTCACGAAGTAGATATAGAAATGGTGTTTGAGCGGGAGATTAAATCATTGGAGGAAGTAGATGGCGATGCGGATTTGATTCTTTCTTCAAACGGGATCAACTCTTGGATAAGGGATGAGTACGCCAGTCATTTCAAACCTTCTTTCGACTGGCGACCCAACAAATTCGTATGGTTGGGATCGACCAAGCCGTTGTCGGCATTTACTTTTGATTTTCGGGAAAATAACGCCGGGATTTGGAACCTTCACGCCTACCAATACAACAGTGAAATGAGCACCTGGATTGTGGAGGCTACGGAGGATGTCTGGAAGAAAGCTGGCATGGAAAATGCCTCAGAGGAAGAGACCGTCGCCTATATTAGCGCGCTTTACGAAGACATTCTCGATGGACATCCGGTAATCACCAACCGCTCGATCTGGCGAAATTTCCCTATGATCCGTTGTGAGAACTGGGTGATGGACAATGTGGTCATCATGGGTGACTGCGCTCATACGGCACATTTCTCGATCGGATCAGGCACAAAGTTGGCGATGGAAGATGCCATCGCATTGTTTGAATGCTGTCAGGCAGAATCCGATGCACGAACGGCGCTGAAACTCTATGACAAAACCCGTCGCGACGAAGTGGAACGTACTCAGCATGCCGCCGACGTGTCGTTATCATGGTTTGAACAGGTCTCGCGCTACTGGGATATGGATCCGGTTCAGTTTAATTTCAGCCTCATGTCGAGGTCAAAGGCGATTACCTATGATAACCTTCGGCTTAGAGATCGAGCGTTTGTAAAATCTGTCGATGAAGTCTTCTCAGCCGACGCAGCTGCTAAATACGATGCGCCGTATCTTCGAGACGACCCGGTTCCCCCAATGTTTGCCCCGTTACAGCTACGCGATATGCGTTTGTCGAACCGTGTCGTAGTTTCCCCTATGTGCCAGTATTGTGCGTCTGACGGAAATCCTGATGACTGGCATTTCAGTCACTACACCAGCCGTGCCATGGGCGGGGCAGGGCTCGTTTTTACTGAAATGACCTGCATCTCACCCAATGGGCGGATTACACCTGGCTGTGTAGGTATCTGGACTGACAAACAGGAGGCAGAGTGGAAGCGCATCGTCGATTTTGCTCATGAACGAACAGACGCAAAAATGGCCATGCAAATCGGTCACGCCGGCCGCAAAGGAGCGACCAAGCTGGCATGGGAGGGAATCGATCAACCTCTTGAAAAAGGTGCATGGGAGATTATTGCCGCGTCTCCATTGCCTTATTTGCCGAATTCAGTCGTGCCCCGCGAAATGACCCGCGACGATATGGACCGGGTAAAGGAGGATTTTATAAATGCGTTTAAACGTGCTGCTCAGGCCGGTTTCGATTTGGCGGAACTGCATTGTGCGCATGGTTATGTTTTGGCGACGTTCCTTTCTCCCTTTACAAACCACCGCACAGATGAGTACGGCGGATGCATCGAAAATCGACTGAGATACCCATTGGAGGTATTTGATGCTTGCCGCGCGGTTTGGCCGGAAGAGCGTCCCATGTCGGTCCGCATTTCAGCGACGGACTGGGTTGAGAACGGGACAACAGCCGATGATGCTGTACAGTTTGCCAAGGCATTCAAACTCCATGGTTGTGATCTGATCAACGTGTCGACCGGACAAACAGATTCATCTGAGAAACCCATCTATGGTCGCATGTTTCAGGTGCCGTTTTCCGAGAAGATTCGCTTCGAGGCGGATATCCCCACTCTTGTTGCTGGCAACATATTTGACTGGGATCAGGTCAACACGATTGTAGGTGCGGGTCGCAGTGATCTAGTCGCCTTGGCCCGAACACATCTCTACAACCCATACTTCACGCAACAGGCCGCGGCGTATTATGGGGTCGAGAAAATCGTTTGGCCGGATCAGTATATGTCGGCCAAATTCGCCGCATACCGGCAATACGAACGCACCCGACTTCAAGTGGAGGAACTTCGCGAGCAGGCGAAGCCTCAAACCCATTACGCTCAGGTTAATGGGCCCGTATCAAACAACTCCTCCGAATGGGAGATGAAGGGCGCGACGGTCGGCGCAGCAGCAGGCTCAGATTCTGAGGCTGCTGAATAGCCAATATTTAATATGTATTGGACGCGTATCAAAAGTTTAATTAATGGGTCCCCGAAAACCTTCCCCACTGGCGCTGCGGGCAAATACGTCGGGCGGTTGTGGGCGGGTTAGTGGGTGTGTTCTGCTGTCCATTGCAGTGTACTCGGATACTATTTTCGCCGATATCAGGATGCGACCGTTAATGTACCCTTGACCTATAAATGGTAGGGGTTTAGCGAACGGCTCGGAAGGGAGATCGCTTCATGACCATCAAACTGTTTGAGCTTCTGGGATACGAGGATCGCCGTTACAGCCAGTTTTCGTGGCGTGCCAAGATGGCCTTGAAACACAAGGGGCTGGAATTCGAGCAAATACCGTTGTTGCTGACGGACAAGAAAACCATCGAATTTGCTGGGGCAAAAAGTGTGCCAGTCATGGTCGACGGTGACACGGTAAAAACCGATTCATGGGATATCGCGGTCTATCTCGATGAGGCCTATCCTGATCTGCCGAGCCTTCTAGGTGGTTCTATCGGTGAAGGCGTGACCCGGATAATCAATTCCTGGTGCGACCGCGCGGTAAATGTAGCGCTAGGCCCTTTGGTTGCCCGAGATGTTCTTGATGCCGCGCACCCAGAAGACAGGGAATATTTCCGGGAATCAATGGAGAAAATGTACAAGCGGACGCTGGAAGAGGTTCAGGACGGCCGCGAAGACCGAGTGATCAATTTTTACCGAACGCTTGATCCCATCCGTACGTCTTTTCGTAAAGGCCAGTATTTTATTTCTGGCGATACCGCCGCTTACGCGGACTATATAGTGTTCTCACAGTTCCAATGGGCACGAGTGACCAGCCCTTTTCAGCTGCTGGAGAAGGGTGATCCGGTATACGAATGGCGTGAAAGAATGCTGGATCTATTCGACGGCTTTGCCCGCAACACAGTATGTCATGAAGTATCTTCTAGGGATTCTTGAACTTTAGAACCTCTGATGGAAATGGAGCACTCTTGATCGGAGCATTCACGTCAGGAGGACCGCCAAGAGGGTGTCATAACAAGCTGGGTCATATACTTTTACCTGCCGTTAGATAGGAGGGAGAGGTAGAATTTTGATTGCGTATTATCCGCGCGCTTTTTCTTTCTCGCGCAAGCGAAATCTTTGAAGTTTTCCGGTTTCGGTTTTTGGTAGTTCGCCAACGAACTCTATTTCTCGCGGATATTTGTAGGGCGCTATCTCGTTTTTAACATAATCCTGAAGCGTCTTGGCGGTCTCATCGTTCGGTAAGAAACTTTTACGTAAAACCACAAAAGCTTTAACTATGTTGGTGCGTTTCTCGTCTGGTTTTCCTATGACCGCGCATTCCGCCACGGCTTCGTGGTCTAGTAGGGCGTTTTCGACTTCCGGGCCAGATATATTGTACCCGGCGGAAATAATCATATCGTCGGCACGAGAAACGTATTTGAAGTACCCGTTATCGTCCATCTCGTATACGTCACCGGGATAATTCCAGCCATTCTTGACATAAATATTCTGGCGGGCGTCATCGAGATACCGGCATCCGGTTGGGCCCTGAACTGCGAGGAAACCAGGGGTGTTCGGAGGCAGATTGTTACCATCTTTGTCCACAATTTTGGCGCGGTATCCGGGAATTGCCTTTCCAGTAAATCCTGGGCGCATTTCCTCTCGGCTGGCGGCGATGAAGATATGGATCATTTCGGTGGATCCTAGCCCGTCGACGATACGGATACCCGTTGCGTTAAAAAATGCCTCCCAAGTGGCCCTCGGCAGGGTTTCGCCCGCGGAAACGCATTTCTGAAGGCTAGAGATGTCATATTGTTCCGCTAAGTCGGCAAGCTGACGGTACATGGTTGGGGCGGTGTAAAGCCCCGTGATTTTATACTTCTCGATGGCGGCCATCATGTCTTCGGGTCCCAGTGGGCCGGGAAAGAAACGGGTTGAGGCGCCGAAGCGCATCGGAAAGCATGTTAGTCCGCCAAGTCCGAATGTGAATGCAAGCGGCGGCGTGCCGGCGATGATGTCATGGGGTTCGGCCATCTGGAACGAGCGTGGGAAGCAATCAGTCATCGCCATGATGTCGCGATGAAAATGCATCGTCGCTTTGGGCGAGCCTGTTGTGCCAGACGTAAATGCGATTAGTGCCGTATCGTCTGCAGCCGTGTCGCAGTTATCGAATTTCCCCGACTTCGAAGCGACTTCCTGATCGAGAGAGGCTTCATTGCCGCCTGTTGCCGAGAAGTAAAGCGTGTCCATCAACTCGGGTTTTCGTTTGGAGGTCTCTTCCATTTCAGCGGCTAGCGCGATATCGCACAAAGCGTGACGGATTTCGGCCTTTTCTACGATATAGGCTAACTCGCGGGCACGCAGAAGTTGCATAGTTGTCACACAAATACCGCCTGCCTTAAGGACGGCAAACCAACACGCGACAAGCATAGGGTTGTTGGCAGAACGTAAAAGTACGCGGTTGCCGGGCACCAAACCGTGATTTTCTACAAGGACTTTCGCAACATGATCAGCTAGCTTCCGGAGATCGTTATAGGTCCATGTGATTTCTTCATAGTGTAAAACTGGTTTCCCGCCGAACCCGGTATCGCACATGTGATCCAGTAGCTCGACCCCAGCGTTCATCCGGTCTGGATAAGACCGGAGGATAGGCAGGGAATCGAAGTCGAATTCCGGCCATTGCCCCTTTGGTGGGAGGTTATCCGCCGCAAACGTGTCGACATGGGCGGTAGGACCACCGGGTAGACGATTAGTCATCTCTTTATTCGGCCGCTTTGGCGACTTCCTCTGCTTCCATCTCCGACAATGCCTCGCCGGCAATAATCAGTTTTTGGATCTCGCTTGTGCCTTCGTAGATTCGCAACGCGCGGATTTCGCGGTAAAGCCGTTCGACAGTCGATCCAACGACGACCCCCATACCGCCCCAAATCTGCACGGCTTGGTCGATGACTTCCTGTGCCATCTCTGTAGCATAGAGTTTGGCCATGGCGGCCTCTCGAGTGACGCGGCGACCCTGAGTGTCTTTAGTCCACGCGGACCGGTATACCAGAAGTGCAGCCGCGTCGATCTTGAGAGCCCCGTCGGCGAGCTTTTCTTGTATTAGTTGGTAATTCGCAAGGGGCTTGCCGAATGAGATTCGCCGCTTTGCCTGATTCATGGCTTCGTCGTGGGCACGCCGGGCAAACCCGAGTGCCGCCGCGCCGACCGTTGACCGAAATACATCCAGAGAAGACATCGCGATTTTGAAACCGTCACCGGGTTTTCCGAGTAGGTTTGATACGGGGACTCGGCAGTCTGTGAACTGCAATCGACCCAGCGGATGCGGTGCGATTACGTCAAAACGCTCGGTTACCTTGAAACCAGGCAAATCGGCATCGACGATCAGCGCTGAAATCCCCTTTGCGCCGGGTGCCTCCTCCGTACGACAGAAAACCACATATTGATCCGCTAGCCCGCCATTGGAAATTAGTGTCTTGGCACCGTTGATAACGTAATGTTCGCCATCGAGCTTTGCATTGGTCGTCATCGCTGCGACGTCGGAACCGGAGTCAATTTCCGACAACGCGAAGGCGGCTATACGCTTTCCTGAGGCGACATCGGGCAGATATTTTCTGCGGACCTCTTCTGACCCGAAAAGAGAGACCGGTCCCGAACCAAGCCCTTGCATCACAAAGGAAAAGTCAGCCATACCTGAATACTGGGCAAGGGTCTCGCGCATCACGCATAGTGCGCGGACATCTAATTGTTGGTACTTCCCCCCCCAAGGCGCGGGAACGGAATACTGAAGCCAGCCGCCATCCGCGAGCCGTTTAACGAGTTCGCGGGCAAGGGCGTCGAGACCCTCCTCGTCTTTGGGCTCCTCTTCGGCCAGAGGAGCAATCTCTCTATCCGCCCAAGCGCGAAATGTGTCCGCCAACTCCCTATGGGAGTCGTTCAGAAATGGCCAGTTCAAATATGATTTCTCTGGCACTCCTCAGTCCCCCTGAAAAACGGGTTTTTGTTTTGCTACGAATGCATCGTAAGCCCGCTGGAAATCTTGGGTTTGCATGCAGATAGCCTGCGCCTCGGCTTCCGCCGTGATGGCATCTTCAACGCCCATGTTCCATTCCATGTGCAACTGGCGCTTGGTTATGCCGTGCGCAAAGGTTGGCCCGTTTGCAAGGCGGGCGGCTTGTTCTTGAGCATAAGGTAGAACTTCTCCGGCTTTAGAGATACTGTTGAAGAACCCCCAGTTATACGCCTCTTCGCCCGACATTGAACGGCCGGTATAGAGAAGCTCTGATGCGCGGCCCTGCCCGATAATACGGGGCAGGATTGAACAAGCCCCCATATCGCAACCGGCCAGCCCAACCCGCGTGAAGAGGAATGCAATCTTTGCGTCAGCCGCTCCGTACCTAAGATCAGACCCCATTGCGAGGATGGCGCCTGCTCCGGCACACACGCCTTCGACAGCGGCGATGATTGGTTGGGGACAAGTGCGCATAGCCTTTACGACGTCGCCAGTCATTTCCGTGAATTTCAGTAGTTCTTGCATGTTCATGTCTAGCAGCGGGCCAATTATTTCATTTACGTCGCCGCCGGAGCAGAAGTTACCACCAGAACCAGTGATGACGACGGTTTTAATGTCCTGTGCATGCTGCAGGGAGCGGAATGTATCACGTAATTCCGCATAAGACTCGAATGTTAGTGGGTTTTTACGTTCCGGCCGGTCGATGGTGATTGTGGCCACCTTGCCGTCGACGCTCCAAGCGAAATGTTCGGG
>JAYYZV010000101.1:0-6793 GCA_036339975.1 Pseudomonadota bacterium
CCGGACCCGTGTATAGCGCCGATCGGCATTACCCGGGTCGTCGACCCAGGTCCGCCCCGCAGCGCGCAGGGTAGCTTCCATCCGCGCCCGACTCACGCCCAGTAGCGGCCGGACAATCCTAATGCCTCCGCGACAAGATACCAATGGCATAGCCGCCAGACCGTCTGGCCCACTGCCCCGACTCATTCGAAATAAAAACGTTTCGGCCTGATCGTTTTCGGTGTGAGCGACGAGCAAATCGGATGCCCCATGACGCACGCACCAATCCTCCAACAATGCGTACCTTGCACGTCGAGCCGCTTCCTGTATGCCGCGGACGGGCTTATCACCCATCCAGCATAGAATATCATGGGGCACGCCCATCTCGGCACACCAGCGACCGACAAGTGCGGCCTCATCACCAGACTCTGGACGCAATCCGTGATCCACCGTCAACGCGATTAACGAAACTGATTTTGCACCGGCCCAGCCCGTCAAAAGGCTTAAAAGACCTAAGCTATCTGCGCCGCCGGAAACAGCAACCACAAGAGGCCCATCCGTCTTAAACGGCTCCGCCGAACACATAAAACCGGCAAATTCTTCCGATGAAATCGGGATGGTAGGACTAAGAGTTTTGTCGGGAGTGTTCCTGCTCGTCACCGGCACTTAGCTTGGCGCCGTTCGCGATCAATACGAGCTTTAAGCCTCGCGCTAGCCTTCGGGTATTGCAACAAAAACCTAGCGAAAGCCGTGCATGCTTCCCTGCGTTTTTCCATCCGGCCAAGCGACATACCCAATTTCAGTAGGCTGTCGGGCGCCTTAACGTTTTTTGAAAATTTCTGGTAGCCCTCGGCGAAAGCGAAAGCCGCATCCTCATACCTGTTACGGACATAGTAGGTCTCGCCAAGCCAGTATTGCGCATTCCCAGTAAGATTATCCCGAGGGTGTTGTTTCACGAAGGCCTTTAACGCCTCTTCAGCGCGCCCAAAATCCTGCTGTTTGAGCAGCAGCGACAAAGCATAGTCATATTGCGATTTCGGCGTCCCGGGCGGGAGTGGCGATTTTGGCGCTGGAGCGGCAGCAACTGAATCCGGGCCTCTTGGCGATCTTACGGCCAAGTTCTTAGGGATAGTTCCGAGAACACCGGGCTGAGAGGCCCCGAGCGACGGGCTCGCCGGCCGCGTCGGTAATGTGAGGTTAGGCGCAGTCTGTTGAGCCGAAGGCTTAAGTTCTTGCTCGGCCTCAGGCAATGCAGGGTTTGGTTTCCGCCGGCCCGCAGCGCCGGTACCAGCGGTGCGGCCTTCCAGCACAGTAAGCCGCTGATCGAGATCTATGACCAGCTTGTCGAGACGCTCCTCAATCCGACGGAGAGCGAAATCAACTTCCTCAAGCCGACCCGTCAGTCGACTTATTTCGTTTTCCAACTGCGAGATACGGATCGAGTGCCGCGCAGCTGCCATCGGGGCCACCGCAGGCGCCGAAAAAGACTGTCCAGCAGGCACCGGCGGCGTCTTTCCCTGATAGACCTGCCGCTGCAGCGTTGTTAGCTCGCGTTGCAGCCGGTCTACCCGATTCAATAGTTCCTGCATTCCATTGTTCTGCGCCTCTCCGCCTGCCGGAACAAAACAAGCCAGAAACACCACGAAAGCAAGTACAGCCAAAACACAGTGTTTGCCCCTAGAAATCATCTGAGCGAACCGCGACTAGGGCCGAAACGAGCACAGGAACCATTATAATTGGACATAATGTCAGAACTGTATAGCCGGGATAATGGTGTATTCAGCCCGTCGTGCCGTCGACCACAGCAACCGCACGCCGATTGCGGGCCCAGGCGTCCTCGCTGGATGCCGGATCGACAGGGCGTTCCTTGCCATAGGAAATCGTCTTCAGCCGGTTGGGGTCAACCCCGAGGGCAATCATATAGTCGCGCACCGAATTGGCGCGACGCTCGCCAAGTGCGAGGTTATATTCGCGGGTGCCACGCTCGTCCGCATGCCCTTCGACCGTGATTGTCACCCCCGGATAACGTTTCAGCCAAACCACCTGGTTTTCTATTGTCGTTCGAGCATCAGGCGAAAGATCGAACTGATCGACCGCAAACATCACCCTATCACCGACGTTAACAACAAAATCCTCTACGCTACCCGGCGGCTGCATGACCTGGCGAGAAACAGTTCCGCTAGTCACCGGCCCCCCAGTTCCGGCCGGTGCGGCACCAGCATTAGACGACCCGTCCCCGCTAGCCAATGATTTTACTTCTGGTGAGGATTCGCACGCAGCAAGGGCCAGCCCCGCCAATGCACAGAGTATGTAAGAAAGTCGCATCAGATTTTTTCCCCAAAGGATGTCTGGCTGTTTTGGTTTTTTTTCACCGTTAATGTCGCAATAGCATGTTGTTCGGTCATGAAATAACTACGTTATTTAGGTACAAGTGTATAAGCGTCCATAAGTTTCAAACAAAAGTCATTCGGTCGCAAGTTATCATTATTTGACAAGCGGCGACCAAGCGGGGTCCGAGCCCGCTTCTGGTGTTGGGATCTGGCGTTCATTATAGCCTGTTAGATCGATAGAATAGAGTCGGGCGGTACTACCACCAGCGCTGCGACGCCGTTGTTCTCGAAAAAACATTAGCACGCGGCCATTAGGGGCCCACGTCGGTCCCTCAACTAAAAATCCGTTGGCGAGGATGCGTTCACCTCTGCCGTCCGGCTGCATCACGCCTATCGAAAATGTACCACCGGTGCTTTTTGTAAAAGCGATGAGATCTCCCCGCGGCGACCACACTGGGGTAGTGTATCGGCCTTTTTTAAAGCTAATCCTTTTTACACCGCTTCCATCGCTGTTCATGACATAAATTTTCTGGGTCCTGCTGCGGTCGGAGTTGAACACTATCCGGCGACCGTCGGGAGAATAGGAAGGTGAGGTATCTATGGCCGGATGATTGGTTAAACGCTTCACACGTCGGGTCCGGAGATCCATCGTATACACCTCAGTGTTCCCATCCTTGGCCATACTCATGATCACCTTATTTCCGTCGGGCGAAAAACGTGGCGCGAACGTCATATTCGGAAAATCACCGATGATTTCTTGCTGACCCGTTTCAATATTGTACAAAAATACACGCGGCGGCTTTTTATCTCTGAACAACAGGTAAGTAATTTCCTGTGCCGTCGGCGAAAATCTGGGGGTTAGCGCCATATCGCGGCCATCCGTCAGGAATTGGTGATTGGCTCCATCCTGATCCATAATCGACAAGCGCTTGATCCGCCGATTAGCCGGACCGCTCTCGGAAATATAAACCACCCTTGTGTCAAAATAGCCGCTTTCGCCAGTGATTCGTTTGTAGATTTCATCGGCAATCATATGTGCCACACGCCGCCAGTTTTGGGGTGTAGTAAAATAGGCGAGGCCTGTCATCTGCGTGCCGGCAAACACATCCCACAATCGAAATTCCACCTTCAGCCGACCGTCGGTCTGGGTCTGGGCGCTTCCAGAAACCAGCGCCTGAGCGTTAATTTGACGCCAATCTCCGAAGCGAGGCTGCACCTGCAATGCGGAGACACGTTGAATAAAAGCACCCCGATCGATCGGCCGGAATAGGCCTGACCGTTCGAGATCTGTCGAAATCAGATTCGCAATGTTACGCCCGTTTTTAACCTCCTGCGGAGTCTTGCCATAAAACAGTGGGATCGCGATAGGTAGCGGTTCGACAGTGCCGCGGGTGATATCCACTTGGAGTTGAGCCTGTGAAGGCGTCCCTAGCACGAAAGTAAATAAGAATGAGGCAGCAGAAATACAAACCGCCCTCAAGGTTTTCGGCATTTCACGAAACAGTCTCATTGTCCAAGCGCTTCTCTAGGGTCAAAGTTAAAAACGATATCTTTCCACATGTCGTAATATTTATAAGGCAGCTTGATCGGTACGCATGAAGGATCTCGCAAGGCGCGCAACGCACTCTCTGCCACCGCTCTAAAAAATGGATCGCCTCCCATACGCCGATGATCCTGAATTTGAGGTGCAGCGCCCAACGAGCCGTCGGGATTGAGGCGCATCCGGATGGCAACCCGCATGTTCACGGCATCTTTAGCACCCACTTGGATTCTCCAACAAGGAGTAATCTGCTGCGTAATAGCCTGTGCGAGGCCGGCGGCAATCCGGCGTTGTTCCAACGGAGAACGCCGAGCTTTTTCTTCCGGGCGTTTTGCCGACTGATCCGGTTTTTTGTCCAGTGCAGATTTCCGCTGTCTTTGTTCCTTCGCCAAATTCTTTAGTAGAGAACCGAAGTCGTCGCGCGGTTGTTCGGGCTTGCGCTTCGGCTTCGGTGGAACTGGTGTCTTGGCCGCAACCTGAACCTTTTTCGGTTTGAGTTTGGGTTTGGCCTTGGGTTTCGGTTTGGCCTTGGGTTTGGGTTTGGCCTTGGGTTTGGCTTTGGGTTTGGGTTTGGCTTTGGGTTTCGGTTTTGGCAGCGCCTCCGCCTTGGGTTTGGGCTTCAATGGAGACGCTTTCGGCAGATCCTGAGTTTTCGCGATCCGTTTCTGCGTAGGCGGAGGGCGAGATTTTTTTTCCATCGGCTTCTTGTAATCGTACTTCTTCGACATCGCATCCAAAGAAATAATCTCGGCGGCAATCGGTACAATCTGACGACGTTCCGACTGAAGGATACCTGGAAGCCCTACAACAATCAGCACTACGATAACGGAATGCATCAGTGCGGAAATCATGGCACCGTATCGCATCGTTCACTTTGTCCCCTTGGCGCCGGCGCCCTGCGGTAACTCGGTGACAAGGGCAACTCGGGTAAAGCCCGCGAGATTGACCATCCCCATCACTTCCATTACTTGACCGTAAGCAATTTTTCTATCGCCTCGGACGAATATACGGGTGTCTTTTTTTCTCTGGGTAATTGCTTCCAGTCGCGGCACCAACTGATCAGGTGTTATCTTAGTATCTTGCAGGAAGACTTCGCCGTTCGCGTTCACGCTAATAACCAGAGGCTCATCCTGACCGACCATTTGTGACGCATTTGTTCTGGGTAGATCGACCGGAACCCCTACCGTCAAAAGCGGCGCGGTCACCATAAACACGATCAAGAGCACAAGCATAACGTCGACCAGAGGCGTCACGTTGATTTCACTCATCGGCAGATAGCCAACGTGACCCCTCTTGCGGCCGCGGCCTCCCCCGCCAGTCCCTGACATCATGGCCATAAATCAGGCCTCGCCGTCTTCGCTCTGGCGCGACAAGATCGCGCCAAACTCGCCAGCAAACCCCTCAAGCCGACCGGCGTACCGGTTGATATCGGTAGACAGCTTGTTATAGGCTATAACCGCTGGTATTGCGGCGACAAGGCCAAGTGCCGTGGCAAACAGCGCCTCCGCGATGCCTGGTGCCACGACAGCGAGCGACGTGTTCTTCGACACCGCGATAGCCGCGAAGCTATTCATAATACCCCACACGGTTCCGAACAGTCCAACGAACGGCGCAGTCGAGCCTACAGAAGCCAGAAAAGTCATGTAGCGTTCTAACTGTTCGAGTTCCCGGTTAAGTGTAATCTGCATCACTCGGTCGGTACGTTCCGACAGGCTCTGATGCCCATCGTGATCCCGCCCAGAGCGCGATGCCGACCGCCGCCATTCACGCATTGCAGACGAAAATATCGCCGACATCGGGTCGACGGGACGCGAGCCAATACGGTCGAACAAATCATCGAGCGAACCGCCGGACCAGAAACTTTCCTCGAACTGAGACGCCTGGCGGCGCAGCCGCCGCATCCGCATCAGTTTTTCAAAGATAATAGCCCAGCACCAGAAGGAGGCTAGCAACAAGCCAATCATCACCGCCTTGACGATGAAATCTGCCTGCATAAACAGCCCCCAAATCGACATGTCAGTATTCATAGACCCTGTAAGGACGGCGGACTGAACTGCTGATGATTCCATTCTTATATCCGTTGTTAACCTGTTGTTATTTCATTTAAGCAGCGGCCACGCCGAGCATCTTATGCAAGTTTTCCGGCAGCCGCGCGGGGCGGCCATCCTCCGTCAAGCAAACCAGCCGCAATTTCATTTCCACCAGCGTTTCGCCGGCGCGCTGCACCAATTGCTCTACCCAGAAACTGGCGCCTCTTGTCTCAAGACAGCGCGTGCGGATCTCAAGCGCGTCATCCAGTTGCGCGGGTTTGACATATTCCACTTCACACCGACGCACCGCGAACATCAAGCCTTTCGCCGCCATCAGTGTCATATGATCAAATCCGGCGTCACGAAGAAGTTCTGTGCGAGCCCTCTCGGCGAAGCGAAGGTAATTGCTATGATAGACAACGCCGCCAGCATCCGTGTCCTCATAATAAACACGGACGGAATATACATGCTGCGCTGCCGAGTTAGGCATCTCTGTCCTCCGAGGAGGACAGAAGATCTAGCTGAGAATTGTGCCCCTTGGGTGCAGACACACCGAGATGTCGGAAACCGTTCAGCGTCAACATCCGGCCACGCGGTGTCCGCTGCAAGAGACCAGACTGCAAAAGGAACGGCTCGATCACTTCTTCGATAGCATCACGCTGCTCAGACAGTGCAGCCGCCAGCGTATCGACTCCGACCGGCCCACCGGCGTAGTCTCTGGCAATACACATCAAGTAACGATGGTCCATAGAATCAAGACCAATGCTGTCGACCTCCAGGCGGGCGAGCGCAGTATCGGCAATTTGCGCATCAACGGCTTCAACCCCGGCGACACCAGCGAAATCCCTTACGCGGCGCAACAGGCGCACGGCAACGCGCGGTGTTCCTCGAGACCGGGCCGCTATTTCAGTAGC
>JAYYZV010000102.1:0-11166 GCA_036339975.1 Pseudomonadota bacterium
GGCAGTTCGTTGTTTATGGCCTTATCCAATTCGTTCGCCGTCGAAACTCGCGCATTATGCAATTCCCCGGAAAGTGCGGTGTATCTCGCCTGTGCTTCCCTGACTTCGGTTTCCAGTCGGGAAATGTCTCGGTCCGCATCGTCCATGCGTTCAATTTTGGCCGCGAATTCGCCGGTCAAAGATGCAAGCGAATCGACGTCGGTGCCGTGTTTTCGGGCCAGAGCGCGCAAGCCGAATAGCCGTTCGTCCACCCGTTCCAACTGCTGCGGATTCAGATCCGTGGCGCGCATCGCTTCGAGCAAAAGATCGGCAGCGATGGCCGCTTCGTTGCCGGTACGCTCCATGGCTTCGAGGGCCGGTTGCAGTATGCCCGCTGCCTGTTCATTTGCACGTTCTAGGCTCCGCATTGATTTGGATAAAGCCTGTTGAAAGCCCTTATTGCTGGAGAGCATATCCAAAGACTGGCTTATGGCCTCAGCGACCCTTTCGGCATTCATCATTAGAGACCGGGATTCTGCCAGCGAAGTTTCCTCCCCTTCTTGGGGGTCGAACTCAGTGAGTTCGGCGTGCACGTGGCGGAGGTAATCTCCTTCGGCGGCTATTCGATCAATTTCCGCCCGTATTTCCGCCAGTGTTTTTTCAGCCGATTTTAACGCAATCCAAGAGGTGCGGGTTTCGGCGACGAGTTCGTCGTGCCCGCCGAGGGCATCGAGCGCGTCCCGATGGTTTGCCGGATCAAGTAGCCCATGGCTCGCGAATTGGCCTTCGATCTCTATCAGGGCTTCGCCGATATTTCGTAAGATGCCCAGACTGACGGGCTGATCATTGATATAGGCGCGGCTGCGCCCGTCCGCCCGCAGCGTTCGCCGCAGGATTAGTGGATCGCCGCCTGCGGGTGGCTCGATGTCGTGCTCGATCAGCCGCCCGTGAATTGTGTGATCCTTGGGCAAATCAAATGTCGCGGTGATACTTGCGCGGTTATCACTCTGGTTGCCGCCGCGCACATGGGAGGCGTCGGCGCGGGCGCCAATGGCAAGGCTCAGCGCGTCGAGGAGGATGGATTTTCCTGCGCCCGTCTCACCGGTCAGGACGCAAAAACCGTCGCTGAAATCGATATCCAGACTGTCGATCAGGACGAAATTCCGGATGGAAAGCGTCGCCAGCATCGGAGCTTAGAATAGCCAGTCCCATGTCCGCGCGAAGAAACTTTTTTTCTTAGTTTTTTTGCGCAGATCTGACCCTGTAGCAACTGCGTAGGAATCGAGATACCACTCGCTGCCGGGGTAGTTATGCCCTAATACGGCTGCGACCTTATTTGCTTCATCTGTGATGCCCAGTGCTGTGTAGGCCTCAACAAGGCGGTGCAACGCTTCAGGAACGTTAGTGGAGGTTTGGTAATTGTCGATAACCTTCCGGAATCGGTTGATGGCTGCCAGATAGTGGCCGCGGTCGTGGTAATAACGGCCTACCTCCATATGTTTGCCCGCGAGGTGATCGCGGGTAAGGTCGATTTTGAGTTTGGCGTCGCGTGCATACGCTGAATCTGGAAACCGCCGCACAACCTCGGTCAATGCATCCAATGCCTGTTGAGTAATTCTTTGGTCGCGGGAGACGTCCGAAATGCGTTCGTAATAGCACAGAGATTTTAGATAATAGGCATAAGACACGTCTCTGTTGCCTGGATGGAGGCGGATATATCTGTCAAGTCCGATTACTGCCTCTTCGTATTTATTTGCCTGATAATGGGAATATGCGGCCATCAGCTTTGCCTTTATTGCCCAGACCGAA
The DNA here is from genome assembly GCA_036339975.1 of Pseudomonadota bacterium. GTDB lineage: Bacteria > Pseudomonadota > Alphaproteobacteria > MPNO01 > UBA830 > UBA830. The sequence goes on from JAYYZV010000102.1 coordinate 1,789, forward strand.
TATGGGTGCTGGCGTTCTACCTCCTCGAAAGCCTTGGCGGCGTTCAGGTACTCTTCGGCTTGGAGCGAGTTGGTTGCGTCGTTGTATAAGGGTTCTACTTTTTCTTCGACATATGCCTTCTTATCGCTGTCATTGCTGCCGCAGGCGGCCAGCAAAAGAAAGACGGCTATCCCTAGATATTTGTAAAATAAAGAACGTAACGACATTCGATTTCCTGAATCCTGCCTCGAAACAATCTATATCATTGTTATTGTGGTAAATGTAAGGCGGTAGGACATGAGCGGAAACGAAAAAAGGTGCCCATGAGGACACCTTCTTTCTGATCAATTCAGAAATTCGTTCAGGAGACGGCCGGGGCAACGTGTAATGTGCTTTCATCTTCCGTCTCTTTCACCTGTGCCCAAGCAATATCATCTGCAAAGACGGCACGAAGAAGATCGTTGTTGAGGGCATGCCCCGACCGGCTGGCACGAACGGCTCCTATAATCGGTCCTCCGGCAAGGTAAAGATCGCCGATACAGTCCAAAATCTTGTGGCGCACGAACTCGTCATCGTAGCGGAGCCCACCTTCATTGAGCACCTCGTCACCGCTGATAACGACAGCATTGTCCAGAGAGCCACCAAGGGCTAGCCCGGCATCGCGCATCGCTTCAACTTCTTTCTCAAAACCGAAGGTTCGGGCGCGGGAAATATCGGATTTAAAATTATCGCCAATATGCGAAAAGCCACGTTCCTGGCAATCAATCGCCGAAGAGTCAAAATCGATCTCAAAATCGAGGCTAAATTCATTGGACGGTGCAATAGTCAATGAACGGGTTTCGTCACCTACCGTGACGGTCTTAAGAATCTTGATCGCGGTCCGTGCAGCGTTTTGCTCCAACGTGCCGGCGCTTTCGATCAATAACACGAAAGGTGCAGCACTTCCGTCCATAATTGGAATTTCAGGACCATCCACTTCGATAAGGACGTTGTCGATTTCGCAGCCTGCGAGGGCTGCCATTAAGTGTTCGATTGTGCTGACGGTGGCACCATGGTCGTTACCGACCGTAGTCGCAAGGCGGGTATCCACAACGTTCTGCCAGTTCACGATGATTTCACGGGCGCCATTGAACAAGTCTGTGCGGTAGATACGAATACCGAAATTTTCTGGGGCCGGTTTCAGAGTCAGGGCGGTTTTGAACCCCGAATGCAAAGCGATACCCCTGCAGCCGATTTCTGTCTTCAATGTTTTTTGCTTAGTCACGCTACCGGTCTTTACTTTATGGTCTCTTGAAACTGACTTCTGTTGCAGACTAGCTGTTGGAACAAATCACGCCATCTTTAGAGAAATTGTGATGGCGCAGGCCACAGCGGATTCAATTCCTCGAGAAGAAATTTACCAAATTCTCCTCGAGGAATCCCAATCAACAAATGTTACAGAATGTTACGTATTCTGAACTATTAAGGCCTCCGTCAGTTTGCCTGGCGGCGGAGGAACGCGGGGATTTCCAACAAATCATCTTCTGCCTGCGATGTCGGTGCTCGGTCTTTGGTATCCACATCGGTTAAACGGCCCTGCTTTGGTGCAGTTACTGCAGATTTGTCGGTATACGGTTCCGGTGTTGCCGGTTCAGTCGTATCTTCCGCCTCTGCGGTTGGGTCTGGCCGGTGTTCGCGGCCGGTTCCGGTGATGCGCTGGAAAAGGTTAGTGCTCCGGCGACGTGATTCGTCTTTTGCCCCGCCATTCAGCAAATCTGCTTCCTTGAATGGGTCGGCCCCAGAGCCACGTTCCGATTCTGCTTTAGGGTCGCTCGGCGGCGGTGGCATGAACGCGTCGTTTTCGGCGACCAAACGTGGTTCTGGCGGGACGGCTTCTGCCTGTTCTGACGTCTCGGTAACTGCCGTGGATGTTTCTACGGGTACTTCTCCAGCTGATGGTGGTGCGGTTTCTGATATGGGGCTGCGACGTTCGGTCCTCCCTGATTCAGTTACCAAATCCCCGGCAATTGATCCGAGCCTCGGTGTCGGTGATGTTTCCATAGCATTGAGCTCGGGAAGCGCTTTCTTGGCGGTGGCCGATGGCTGTTCGGCATTTTCGGTTGGCACTTCGGTTTCCTTGGTGCGCACCAGTTTCTGAGGCTGCGAATAGACCTTGAGAACTGGGGTTGGCTGTACTTCAGCTTGGGCATCGATTCCGGTCGCAACGACCGACACCCGCATTTTCCCCTCGAGCGACGACTCCATTGTTGAGCCGAAAATGATGTTGGCGTCGGCATCGACTTCCTCGCCAATGCGGTTGGCGGCTTCGTCCACGTCGAAAAGGGTCATATCCGGACCACCTGTAATGTTGATTAGCACGCCGCGGGCGCCTTTCATTGAGACGTCGTCGAGCAAGGGATTGGAAATCGCGGCCTCGGCGGCGAGACGCGCGCGTTCTTCCCCTTCACCTTCCCCTGTACCCATCATCGCTTTGCCCATCTCGCTCATCACTGCGCGGATATCGGCAAAGTCTAGGTTAATAAGCCCGGGAACTACCATAAGGTCGGTTACCCCGCGGACGCCAGAATGCAGGACTTCGTCCGCCATCGTAAACGCGTCTGCGAAAGTTGTTTTCTCATTGGCGATGCGGAATAAATTCTGGTTCGGAATGACAATCAGCGTATCGACGTATTGTTGCATCTCTTCAATGCCTGCATCGGCGATACGCATGCGGTTGATGCCTTCGAACTGGAACGGCTTGGTGACGACACCGACCGTCAATATGCCGTGCTCGCGGGCCAACCGTGCGATGACGGGGGCGGCGCCGGTTCCGGTACCACCGCCCATGCCGGCGGTTATGAAAACCATATGGGCCGCGCAGAGCGATTCCATCAGATCGTCCATAGCTTCCTCCGCTGCAGCGCGGCCGATATCTGGACGCGATCCGGCACCAAGCCCGTGGGTGATACCAGGTCCAAGCTGGATAGATCGTTCGGCCATTGTTTGTGCGAGGGCTTGTGCGTCGGTGTTTGCGACCACGAACTCAACACCCTCCAGCTGTGACGAAATCATGTTGTTAACAGCATTGCCACCAGCGCCGCCGACGCCGATAACGCTTATCCGGGGTTTTAGATGGTCCTGAGGTTCGGGAACGGTAAGATTGATAGTCATTGAGGCCTCCTAGTCAGGGAAGGGACAAAACCGGTGGTGTTTATCCACCCAGTTTGGTGATGCCGCAGGATTGCGGCAGGTCGGGTTGAAAATCTTTTGATCATGGGTTGGTCATCCATTCAGAAACTCTCTTTCAGCCAATGGCCGATCCGGGATATCCGGCTCGGCGGGGCGTTTTCTTTTGCGGGTGCATCTTCAATAGTGCCGGCGAATTTTTCGACTCCATAGCGCAGCAGTCCGGCGCATGTAGAAAAAGCGGGACCGCTTGTCGCCTCTGCTAAACCGCTGATCTTCAGCGGCCGGCCGATGCGGGCCTGTTTCTCTAGAACCATGCTTGCGAGGTCCTGAACGCCATGAAGTTGGGAGCCGCCTCCGGTCAAGACCAAGCGGCGGCCGGAGACGCGATTTAAACCGCTGACATCGAGGCTTTCGCGAACTAGTTCAAAAGTCTCTTCTATTCGAGGCCGTATTATGCCCGTCAAAATGGATCGCGGCACGTGATTGGGGCTATTGTGATCGTCCTCACCTACCAACGGCACATCAATGATCTCGTTATCGTCGGATTGCGATGCGACGGCGCTGCCATATAAATTTTTCATCCGCTCGGCATGTGCCACGGGCGTGGAGAGGCCCCGCGCCACGTCGTTAGTGACGTGGGTGCCGCCCACCGAAATCGAATCTGCGTAAATGATCTGCCCGTCGTAGAAAACGGCGATCGTCGTTGTTCCGCCGCCCATGTCGACCAGAGTGACGCCGAGGTCTTTCTCGTCTTCGACTAGGCAGGAAAGGCCGGCGGCATAAGACGAAAAGACAATTTCCTCAATATCGAGGTGGCAGCGGGCGACACAGTTTTTAAGGTTGCGGACAGGCCCTGGTGCCGCGTTTATCCGGTGGAAGCTTACGCCCAACTGCTCACCAAACATACCTCGTGGGTCGCGAATACCTCGATTGCCGTCGATCGAATATCCGACCGGCAGGCAGTGGATTAGATCGCGGTCTTCCGGCTGCTCGACCTGAGAGTTCCGCTCACGCGCTCGATGAATATCGGTCGCGGCTATTTCGTGTCCTGCGATCGATACCTCGATCTCCTGAATGTGTGAATAGATTGCACCCGCGGACAAATTCACAAATATTCGGTCGATGCGCTCGCCAGCTAGTTCTTCCGCGGCGCTTATTGCCGTGAGGATCGCGTTCTGCGCTGCCTCCATATCGACGACGGAGCCGTTTCGAACGCCTCCAGAGGCCTGCTGGGCAACGCCAATCACACGTATCCCGCCCTCAGCATTCATGTGGGCGATGAAACAGCAGATTTTGGTGCTGCCGATGTCTAGCGCCGCGATAATCCCCGTGCGCAGCTTCGCCATACTCAACCGCCTCTCTGGGTAGACAAAATAGATTGAAGGGCCATCAGGTGTTTTTCCCCTTTCGATGATTGGTCGTTGTGTTTACCGCGGGGCGATTACCGCGCGTGCGGACGATCATCTGATCCGGTATCCGCAGATCGATTGACAACAGGTCTTGTTGCAAAAGCTTGTGTTCCCTTTCGAGTCCAGCAAAGCGACGCCATGCAGCTTCAGGGTTTTTCTCGGGCAAGCGTACATTTACCCCGTTATCCATTACGATATTCCAACGTCGGTTGCCGACCCGCACCGCCGCGTTAACCCGGTTCTTCAACCAAGGTTCGTTTGCCAGAACGGACATCAGCGATGCCGCGTGGATAGGGGCGTCCTTGCCGACTATAACCAGAAGGTCACGGAACCGTTCCAGTTTGAGGGGTGTGATGACCGTCCCATACATGTCCACCAGAACCAATTTGTTCTCCCGCTGCCAAAGGGCCATCGGCCGACGCTCGACGATTTTGACGCGAATGGTACTGGGGTAATGTCGTTCTACACTCGCTACCCGGACCCAGGGTAGCTTTTCAAGCCGTTCACGGGCCAGCTGCAGGTCGACCATTAGAATAGGTGTCCCGCGGTCTAGACGTAGAGCGTGGTTAATAAGGTAGGTGGATTCGTGCCGGCGGCCCTGAAGTATGACCTCTTCAACTCGTAAGCCGGCGTGGGCCATGCGGTCTGCAACTGACTGCCAGACCATATGCATCGCGTTTCCTGCCCAACCGGATTGGGAAAGCCAAGCTGGCCCGCCGAAAACAAGGGCGAGGATGCCGACGATGCTAATACCCCGGAGGTACAGTCGAGTTGATCTCGGCATGGGGCGTTTTCGAGTGTTTCTGGAAAGTTTTCGGTTTCCAAGCGTTGACCGTCTGAGATTTATCCATCGCATGATGCATTCTCCACCATCCAGCAAACTAACTCGCTGAATTCAATGCCGGCATGTGCTGCCTGCTCGGGGACGAGTGACAGGGGTGTCATGCCTGGTTGGGTGTTGACTTCGAGTAGGTACAGATCGCCTGGCTCGCCTGAGCGGTCGTCATACATAAAATCCGCCCGCGATACGCCCCGGCAACCCAATGCCCGATGCGCTCTTACCGCGTAATCCATAGCGCCTTCGTACGCTTTTGCGTGTATTGGAGCTGGGATGATATGCTCCGTTCGACCGGCAGTGTACTTAGCCTCATAGTCGTAAAATCCCCCAAAGGGGCGTATCTCTGTAACGCCAAGTGCCTTTTCCCCCATGACCGAAACTGTGATCTCGCGGCCGTCAATCAAACTTTCCAACATCATGTGGCTGCCATGGGCCCAGTTATGTTCTCGGAGTGTGGCGACGTCTTGTTGCGTCCGGATAATGCGGACGCCGACACTGGAGCCTTCGTTCAAGGGTTTCATTACATATGGCAGGTCCATGCGCTTGCCGGCGTCGAAATCTGCGCGTGAAACGATACGATGCTGTGGGCAGGGGATCCCGGCTGTCTGGAACAGATGCTTTGCCATCGGTTTATTCATCGCCATTGCGGAGGCAAGCACGCCGGAATGGGTATATCGGATGCCTAAGCACTCTAGAATGCCTTGGATGCAGCCGTCTTCTCCATACGGCCCGTGCAGTGCATTATAAACTACGTCTGGTGGCGGGGTCAGTGCCTTCAATATGGACGGGATGTTACGCCTGACGTCTATTTCGCGAACGTCATAGCCCGCCTCGCGAAGGACGGCCGCAATATTTCCACTACCCATCAGCGACACTTCGCGTTCACTGGACCATCCACCCGCGAGCACTGCGACAGAGACATTCATGATGTGTCTCCCGCCGGGATCCCGATGCGGCGGATCTCCCATTCCAGCTGAATGCCAGACTGTTCCCTGACCCGGCGGCGGACTTCTTCGCCCAAATTCTCCAAGTCATGGGCGGTCGCGGAGCCGCGATTTATAAGGAAATTGCAGTGTTGCTCCGATACCATTGCGTCGCCCATGACTAGCCCGCGGCACCCGGCAGCGTCGATTAGCTCCCACGCTTTTGCGTCGGCCGGGTTTTTAAAGGTGGATCCGCCGGTCCGTTCCTGAATCGGTTGAGACGATTTCCGATCGGTCGTAATCTCTGACATACGGCCGGCGATTGCTGCGCGGTCCCCTGGGGTTCCCCGCAGGCGCGCCGATAGGAAGATCGATTTTTCGTCCACGGCACTGTGTCGATAGGAAAATCTAAAATCTTCCACCGACAGCACTTGTATCTTGCCGGACGTGTTTATCGCTTCCGCAGATATTAGAACATCCGCAATTTCGCGTCCGTACGCGCCGGCATTCATTCGAAGGCCGCCGCCAATCGTTCCTGGAATGCCACTGAGAAATTCGAATCCGGCAAGAAACCGCTCCCGACAGGCACGCGATACGGTGACGTCTAGTGCTCCAGCGCCGGCGATAACGTCATTGCCGTCGAAAGAGATATCTCTAAAGTTTTTACCCAGATGGATTACGACACCCGGCACGCCTCCATCGCGTACCAGCACGTTGGAACCAAAGCCGATAACCGTGACGTCGATTTCTGGGTCTAGAGCCGATAGGAAACTTTGCAGATCCTGAGCGTCGGTAGGACGAAATAGTACCTGCGCTGGTCCGCCGGTACGGAACCAGGTGGTTCTGGCGAGGGGGGCGTTTGCCGAAAATTCGCCGCGGGCTGCGGGCAGGCGGTCGGCGAGGTCGGGCAGGGTTTTGGCTAACATTAGCTGCCCCCCTCGGATGTCGGGTTTATACGATGCCTGCGCCACAATTCGGAAAGTTCATCTGGAAGGGCATTGGCCCAAGTCGTGATGTTGCCAGCGCCAAGACAGATTATGAAATCATGCGGCCGGGCCAATTCGGCGATCAGTCCCGGTAACTCTTCAGGGTTTTTCAGCGCCAGCACATGCCGATGTCCGCGGCTGCGTAGACCCTCGATTAGTGCGTCCCGGTCGTAACCCTCTATGGGTTCCTCACCGGCGGCGTATATGTCGGTAACGATGACGGTATCCGCATCATTGAAGCAAGTGCAGAAATCGTCAAACAGGTCACGCAAGCGCGTATAACGGTGCGGCTGGACCACGGCGATGACGTTCCGCTTGGCGCTAGTACGTGCCGCGGCGAGAACCGCTGAAATTTCCACAGGGTGATGACCGTAGTCGTCGATGATTGTAACGTCATTTACGACACCGGTCTGGGTAAAGCGACGTCTGACTCCCCCGAAATTTTTGAGCGCGTCGCGAATTACATCCGCATCGATCCCCATCTCCTTAGCGATCACGATTGCCGCTAGCGTATTGCGGATATTATGATCTCCAACCATAGGCATGGTGAACCGTCCGAATTCTCTGGATGCAGCCGAAGCACGACTATTAATTACGACGGTGAAACTTGAACCTGAGGGGTCTGCCGATACGTTGATTGCTCGGAAATCCGCTTGGGGGCTTAGGCCATAGGTAATAACCCTCCGGTCTGCAACCCTCGGTATCAAAGCCCGTATTTCCGCATCGTCGATGCACATCGTGGCGAAGCCGTTGAAAGGAATGTTCTGGACGAATTTGACGAAGGCTTCCTTAAGGGTCTCGAAATCTCCGTAGTGATCCAGATGTTCGGGATCTATATTAGTGACTATGGCGATTGTCGCTGGCAGTTTAATGAACGTTCCGTCGGATTCGTCAGCCTCGACAACGATCCATTCGCCGTTTCCGAGGCGCGCATTGGTGCCGTATGCATTGATGATGCCGCCGTTGATTACGGTGGGATCGAACTGACCGGCATCCAAGACGGATGCGACGATCGACGTGGTCGTAGTCTTTCCGTGAGTGCCCGCGACTGCGATTCCCCACTTTAGCCGCATGATTTCCGCAAGCATTTCCGCCCGTGGTACGATTGGGATAAGGCGCGATCTTGCTTCCAAAACCTCCGAGTTGTCTGATCCGACGGCAGAAGAGGTCACGATAACCTCGGCTTCGCCGAGATTTTCGCTATTGTGGCCGATAAAAATGTCAATCCCGAGGCCACGGAGACGCTTTACGTTTGCGTTTTCGTCGATGTCGCTGCCCTGAACGGAATAGTCGAGATTATGCAGAATTTCGGCGATACCGCTCATCCCTATGCCGCCTATCCCCACGAAGTGGATGGTGCCGGTGCTGATAGGAAGTGCACTCATGCTGCTTTCTTCCGTGCGGTTTGAGATCCGGCACCGGAACCCCTGCTGGATAGTGCGTCGTTAATTTTCTCGATTTGGTCGGCCACGGCATCGGCCGCGTTGTTTCCGCCGAGGGATTTTGCCGCCTCTGCGGCACTGGTCAGCGTATTAGGGTGGTTGACGAAGCTTTCCAGAAGACGGGCGAGAGATTCTGGTGTGAACCCGTCTTGGGGAATCAGCCATCCAGCCCCACGATTCTCGATCGAGCGGGCGTTTACGGTCTGGTGATCGTCCAGCGCGAGCGGGTAAGGTACTAATATGACTGGTCGGCCCGCTTCTGCGAGTTCAGAAATGGTCGAGGCGCCAGCTCTGGAGATCACGACATGGGCGACTGCCATGTGTTCGGAAACGTTGTCAAAGAAGGTTGCAAGCTTCGGCGCCACGCCTACGCTTTCGTATGTCTTGCGTACCCGCTCTATATCTTCTGCACGGCACTGCTGAACGATCGCAAAACGATGGCGGAGAGCCTCCGGCATCTCGGCGATCGCGTGAGGGATGACATCACTGAAAATAGTGGCGCCTAGGCTGCCGCCAAGTACGAGTATCTTTATTCCGGCGCCGTTCGGACTGATCGGCGGATAGGGTAGCGTGCGAATGCGCTTGAAAGCGCCCCGAACGGGATTTCCGGTAACGATTACCTTTTTATTGTTT
>JAYYZV010000103.1:0-39905 GCA_036339975.1 Pseudomonadota bacterium
AAGACCCCCTTGGCCTTGTATGTAGTCAGCACGGGCCCGCGGAGTGAGGTTGCCAGATGGTTTGCTGCGGCCGCTCGATCGGCGGCCCGGCATTGTAGTCCGACAACCAAAACAGGCCTTTTTGCACCCGCGATCCGTTTAATTGCCGTCGCGATTGTCTCGGGATCGGTATCGGGCAAACCTGAAGATTCCCAGGGGGAGGGTGCGAGGCTCTCCGCGCGTGCGTCTTGTGACGAAAGGTCGATGTGGACGGGACCTGGCGGCTCGGACGAGGCAAGATCGAAAAGTCGTTCAAAAGACGTCGAGCCATCAGCTGGCGTCAGCCGCTGTTGTGCTTTGGATATGGGCCGAAAGAGGGATTGCTGATCGAAAATTTGGTGCGGCGGCGTGGTGGCACTCTCATCATGCGCATCAGTAAGAACAATAATTGGCGCGCGTTCCAGAGATGCGTAGGCAACACCGTTGACAGCACTGGCAGCGCCTGGACCAATGCCGGTCAACACTACCCCGGGAACACCGGTTAGCTCTCCAGTAACCGATGCCATGATTCCTGCCGCATTCTCAGTGCGACACAGAACGAATTCTATGCCGCGATCGGCCGCTGCTTCGATCAGGTCTAGGCTAGATCCGCCGCCGGGTACTCCGAACACCCGCTGGACGCCGCGCGCTTCCATCGTTGCCGCGATCCTTGCGGCGAGAGATTTCGGAATTTTGTTGTTTGAGTCGGTAGTCATTTTAAGCCAGTCAAGCCAAGTTTACGGACATTCTTTTGGATTCCACAGCTGGCCAAAGTTCCTCGATTCGCACCGAAGGATACCGGTCACCATTTTTTGTTTCAAGAAACACAAAAGAAACGCGTGAAAATTCTGCCAGAACATCGCTGCGCACACTCTAGAATACACATCTCGACAGATTATCTAAGAATTATGTGGAAGGGTTCCAAAAAATTACTTCCAAAACTCTATGAACGCTTATAAATCATCACAAACGGGATAATTAATCTTAATTAAGGCTAGTCTTATGAGCCCCAAGCTGGGAGCTTAAGGCTTGCTGCATCACTATAACAGATGCCCGTTCGACATATGGAGGCGCGATCATGACTTGGACTAAAGAAAAACTCGCTGGGCTGGTAGAACCCGACCGCGCACACCGGAAGGCGTATACGGATCCCGAAATTTTTAATCTTGAAATGGAGCGAATTTTTGAACGAACGTGGATTTATATCGGGCATGAAAGTCAGGTAAAAACTCCGGGCGACTATTATCTGGCCCAAGTCGGCCGGCAGCCTGTGATCATGATCCGCAGCCAGGACGATCAAGTGCATGTCCTGTACAATCGATGTCCCCATCGCGGAGCGCAGCTATGTACCGCGCGCAAGGGTAACACGGGCAATCATTTTTATTGCTCATATCATGCCTGGACTTTCCACCTAGATGGCAAGCTTGAAAGCATGCCGGCAAAAGGGGAATACGATGGCACCAATCTCGATTTTGACAATCCTGAATTCCATATGTCCCGGTTGCCTCGCGCAGATAATTATCGTGGATTCTGGTTTGCTAGCCTGTCAGATGAAGGCCCTAATCTTGAAACCCACCTTGGTGAATCCACAGCTGCCTTCGATCAGTTGATAGACCGCGCGCCTGGTAAGGAAACTGAAGTTGTTGGCGACTGTTTTCGGATGGTTCAGCAGTCGAACTGGAAAATTTTTCTCGAGAACCAGCTCGACGCTTCCCACCCCGGCGTTACTCATGAATCTACGGGAAAGGCCGCGCAGAAGATTGAGGCCAAAAAGCGAGATGAAGGTGAAGAAGTTCCCCTCGAATTGACATTTCTGTCGGATTTTGCCCGGCTTGGCCACGACGGCTGGACCAAGTTTGGCACCGTCGGATACCGCAACGGACATAGCAGTCTCGAGGGTTATATGGGGTTACGGCCAGACGACCCGGATACCAAGGAATATGTTCGCCGAATGTACGAGGCTTACGGTGAGGAAAAGGCAGAGGAAATTCTTGGTATTAACATTCATCACATGTTGGTCTACCCGTGTAATTCTGTTCAACCCCCGCTACAGCAACTGCGTACGATCCGCCCTCTGGCCCACGATAAGACCCTGACGGAAATCTGGCATTTCCGCCTGAAAGAGGCGCCAGAAGAGATCTATCGCCGTTCCCTTGCATATTACTACCTTGTCAATTCCCCGTCGACGCTGGTCAACGCCGACGATCTTTTCAACTGGTGGAAGTGCCAACACGGTCTGGATTCGAGCGCCAGTGAATGGGTTAGTTTCCACCGCAAGGCGGGTCAGGATGAACAACGCGACGGCATTTCCTATTCTGCGCCTGAAAGTATGAGCGAGCTACCTTTACGTCACATGATGCATGCCTGGCGCGACTACATGACTGCCGATGCTGGAGACAAGTCATGACCGAGGCTTGCGATATCTTGGCGGCAGCCGACCCTGCCGGCGTCGCAGACGTGGGTGTTCAAACACAGCTTGCGGTTGAGAAGTTCCTCTATTGTCAGGCGGACATTCTGGATGAAAAACGGATGGACGAATGGCTGGCACTTTTTACTGATGACGGTTTCTACTGGATGCCGTCCGAGGAGGGTCAGATTGAAGGCGACGGTATGCCCAATATCTTCTGGGAAGATCAGGACCTAATGCTGATGCGTATATCACGAAATACCCACCCGCGTGCTCACAGCCAGGCGCCACATAACCGCCTAAATCACGTGGTCTCGAACGTGGTGATCGAAAGTGAAAACGCTGATGGTGATATTATCGTCCGATCCCGTTTTCACTGCTCGGAATATTTCCGCTACCAAGTGCGAATGTTTTCGGGAAAATATCGGCATCTTCTGAAGAAAACGCCGGACGGCTATCGGATTGCCCTACAGCGGGTCGATCTGGTTAACCGCGAAGGACCTTACGACTACGTTCTCCAGTGGTGGTTATAGGGTAACCTGAACGACTCGTGCGGAATCGGCCTCAGTTCACGTTCTCGTATTTATCTAAGCCTTCGATTTCGCCCAGGTTTTCGGCCCGGGAACGCAGTTCAATCACGTTGCGGTCGGGGTCGCGGACGAACAGCGATACGTCGCCATCCTGGCTGAACATTACCGGTCCCTGGGTAATTTGGATATTGTTTTCCTTCAGCACTTGCATCGTGTCTACGATAGAGGAAACGCGCAGTGCCAGATGGGTGATCCCAGCGTGCTTAGTGCCTATATCCATTAAGATATTCTTGCCGTCGTATTCTTCTGCCGCGTTGACGACAAGATTGATTTCAACGTGTTGCGGGTTGCGGATGATAACGACCGGATCGAAATCGACGCGGGTTATCACCTTAAAACCTAGGAGTTCGTAAAATGCGATAGCGCGCTCGGCGTCCTTGACCCGGATGCCGGTATGGTCGACGCGTTCGACATTGATTTTGGAAGTCATTGTTTTTCCTCCAATTTATGCCGGAACGTTATCGGATGGTGACTAGGCCGGAATATTTATCGGGGCAAGGGGCTCGCTCCCCATCATCAGGTCGGCGGCGCGGTCTGCAAAGGCCATGGTCGGCGCATTGATATTTCCGCCCAGCATGTCCGGGAAAATAGACGCATCGATTACGCGCAGATTTTCGGCGCCATGGACACGCATCTCCGGGTCAACCACGGCCAATTCGTCCGTATTTGGTCCCATCTTGCAGGTGCCGAGCGGATGATGAACTGTCCACGCCGTCCGCTTAATAAATTCGTCAATCGATTCCCCCGCTGGCTGGATCTCGGGTCCTCGGAACCCATCTAGTGCCTTCTGACCGGCAATTTCTTTAACGATCCCGATACCCTCGCGCAACAGCTCCTTGTCTTCTGGCTCGGACAGGAATTTTTGATATATCAGCGCATGATCTGTCGGGTTGGCGGACGCCAATTTAAGTTCACCCCGACTTTTGGGATGCAGCACCACTGGGCGAACCATGAAAGCATCTTTTGGCTTAGGTTTGTAGCCGGGGAACCAGGGTTGTGACTCCGGCGGGATGAAACGTGCCAGTAATTGCAGGTCGGGCTGCGGTAGGTTTTCCTTCGTTGTAATGTAGCCGGTCAGCGGACCCGGCATTTCGGTCGCAAATCCTGTACCTAGAAAATAAGCCTGAGCCATGGACATAAGTAGACGGTCCCAACGCAACGTGCCTACAAACGGTCCGTCTCCCTTACGTTCGTACTCCACGCCCACGGAAAGATGGTCCTGGAGGTTCTGGCCTACGCCTTTCAGGTCGATCGCGGTGGCTATCCCGTGTTCTTTAAGGTGATCGCTGTTACCGACCCCAGACAGCATCAGGAGTTGAGGCGAATTGATGACACCGCCTGACACGATGACTTCTCGATCGGCCCGCACCGTGGTTAATGGCCCGCCATCAATGGCGGAATATTCAGCGCCGACCGCTTTGTTGCCATCCAGAACCACCTTGTGCACCAGCTTCTTGGTTATGACAGTGAGGTTTGGTCGCTTCATTGCCGGATAAAGATATGCAACCGCTGCACTGCATCGCTTGCCATTACGTATGGTCGACTGCAGGGTGCCGAGCCCTTCGTTCTGCACGCCGTTGTAATCCGGTGTGCGGGCGTAACCGGCCTGTTCGCCTGCCTTCAGCCAGGCTTCGTGCAGCGGATCCGGAAATTTATTTTCAATGGTCGATAGCGGGCCACCAGTGCCGCGCAGTGGTTGATCGCCCTTCTCCCAATCCTCGGCTTTGATGAAGTAGGGTAGGATGTCGGCATAAGACCAGCCGGTGCAGCCGCTGCGCGCCCAGCGGTCATAGTCTTCTCGGTGACAGCGGACATAGGCCATGGCGTTGATTGATGATGACCCACCCAGCACTTTGCCGCGCGCGCATTCGACCTTACGGTTGTCGAAATTTTCTTCTTCTTCGGTGAAATATCCCCAGTCGTACAGACGTTCGAAGAGGATCTTTCCCCAGCCCAGTGGTACTCGGATAATCGGGCTACGATCACTGCCGCCCGCCTCGATTAGAAGGACCTGAAGGTCGGGATTTTCCGTCAACCGATTAGCGAGCGTGCAGCCCGCCGACCCGGCACCCACGATGATGTAGTCGTAGCTATTCCCGTTACTCATTTCTTTCCTGCGAATTGATTTTGTTAATCGATAGTAGGATAGCATATGGATTTCACATCCTAACAGACCCTCAAGGGAAGATTGTGAATGCCTGCTATAAAATTAACGTATCCGACAATTTCACGGCACTGGTTGTAACCGAATGGCGTATAATGCTGCGTCGCGTGGGGGTTCAGAAATTGATATTTCACACGCCGGCGCGGTTATAATGCTTTCGCGCATTTCTAGACGGACGTGGTCCAATGATTGAAACACCTATCGTGATCGTCGGCGGGGGTCCCGTTGGACTCAATCTTGCTCTAGATCTGGCGTGGCGCCGGGTGCCATGCATGCTGGTCAATGAGCCGAAAACGACACCAAACCATCCGCAGGGTAACACCAACAATGCGCGAACGATGGAAATATACCGGCGGCTCGGTGTTGCCGAACGGGTTCGCGACGTTGGGCTGCCCATGGATCATTGCGGCGACGCGATCTTCGTTACGCGGATAAATACCCATGAAATCGGACGCATTAAAATACCCAGTGTCCGTGAGCGCCTGACACCGGGTTCCTTCGATCTAGAAATCGGTCCCGAACCGCTGCAACGGGCCTCCCAAATGTTTGTCGAGCGCGTCTTGAAGGAAGAACTTGATACCAGAGATACAGTCGATATGCGGTTCGGGTGGAAAATGATTTCGTTCGCAGCGTCGGATAAATCCGTGACCGTTGAGATCCAGAACGTCGCTACCGGCAAAATCGAAACCGTATCCTGCGGGTATCTGGTGGGCTGCGACGGCGGCGGCAGCGATGTCCGTCGTAGCCTAGGTATCGAATACGATGGCAAGTCGGGCGAAGAAGTCGATTTCATGATGGGTCAGATGCTATCGGTATATTTTTACGCTCCTGCGCTCTACGACGTGATGAAGACCGATGCGCCGTGGCAGTTCCATTCCATGAACCCTGAAGGCCGTGCTTCCATTGTTGCGCTGGACGGCAAGGGTCATTTTCTTACTTGGGCTAAGCTCGAACCGGGTCAGGACGCTGAATCGCTGGACCCACGCCCCTATATCTGGCGGGTGGTCGGAGAAGAAATACCGGTGAATGTACTGTCGTCAAAACCTTGGCAGGCTGGCTTGTCATTGGTCGCTGATGAATATCAGCGGGGGCGCGTGATCCTAGCCGGGGATGCCGTGCATCTGTTCACGCCCACCGGTGGGTTCGGAATGAATACGGGCGTTGGCGATGCCGAAAACCTGGCCTGGAAACTTGCGGCCTGGAATGATGGCTGGGCAGGTGATCGACTGGTTGGGACGTATGAGGGTGAACGCCGACCCGTGGCTATTCGTAATCTCGCCCAGTCCTATGCATTAGCATCGGACAAGTCTGCCTTGTCAGTTCCCTCAGAGATAGAGGATGACACGCCGGAAGGGAAGAAGTTGCGCTCAGATCTCGGCGTTCGCACAGAAAAGGCGTTAGCGGAAGAATATTACTGTATGGGGATCCAGCTCGGTGCGCGGTACGACGGTTCCCCCATCATAAGCGCCGAGGATGGCGACGTCCCGGTCAGCGATCCCTTTACTTATGTTCCGACTGCCTGGCCCGGGGGCCGCGCACCGCATCGCTGGCTGGAAGATGGCACGGCGCTGTTTGACAATTTTGGTCAGGAATTTACGTTGCTTCGCCTCGGCGGCTCTATGGTGGATACGTCGGGTTTAGAGAGGGCGGCGGCTGAAAAGGGTGTACCGCTAACCGTTTTCTCAGAGCCTGATCCCAGAACCCGAGCCCTGTACGAAACTGATCTGACGCTAATACGTCCAGACCAATATGTTGCTTGGCGTGGGGAAGTAGCGCCGACTGATCCGGCGGCGCTGATCGACCTAGTGCGCGGCGCCTGAGTTGCCGTCCGCGGTTTTTTCTCGTTTCGCAATTCATATGCCACCGCTTGGATTTCTAATCCTCTTTCATCTCGGCCCGGGCGCTGTATTCTATCGATACTGCAGGGAACAGCTCAGTCAGACGAGGAAGCAGAAGCAATGTCCATAGAAGTAGACTGGTGCGAATACGATGTCGTCGTAGTGGGTTCGGGCGGTGCGGGTGGCCATGCCGCACACGCGGCTGCGGCGACGGGCGCGCGCGTATTGGTGATTTCGAAAGATCCGATCGGCTGTTCGGACACCAAAATTTCTGAAGGCATTGCGACGGTCCGTGAATCGGGCGCCGACGAAGACTCGGAGAAAACGCTATCGGAGAACCTAAAAATGGCGGGTGGCGATCTGCCGGTGAATGCGATTACCGACGCCTTCGCCGCTGACAGCAAGGACGCCTATGACACCTACCGGATGCAGGGGCTACGTCCCGATATAGATGCCGAACGCGATACCCCGAAACCCCTGCCACTTCCAATGGGCGGCCATACACGGCGCCGCTCCGTCGGTCACCGCAACAGTGGCATCGCTTTCGGTCATGCTAATTGGAATGCTATCGTCCAAGGGGACCGAATCGATTACATAGAAGATAGCTGGTTTTTAGATCTTGTAACGGATGAAAGGGAAGGCGGCGGACCCAGATCTGTGGTCGGCGGGATTGTCTACCACGCTGCGCTCGGTAAGTTGATTGCTGTCAAAACCTCTTCTGTAGTAATCGCATCTGGCGGACTGTCGACCTTATATTTCCCCAAGACCGACACGATGCGTGGTAACACGGGCGATTCTTACGCGATCGCTGCGCGTGCCGGCGCCGATCTGGTCGATATGGAGCAGGTCCAGTTTCTGCCATTCTGCTTGGCGTCGCCTCCGTCCTACGAAGGACTTCTGGTCGGTGAGCCGGTGACGGCGAGTTACCTCGGTGTCCTACGCGATAAAAATGGCAAGGTGATTTTGGACAGCGTGTTTCTGCGTACCCGGGCCGAGTGTTCGTCGGCAATTATGCGCGCTGTCGAAGACGGCCGTGGAAGCCCTAATGGCGGCGCATACCTCGACATGACGGCGAATAAGCGGCCACCGAGATCGGGCCCTTATTTTATGCGCTTTGTCGAATCCGCGTTGCCGTCGGCCTACAAGGTTGCTTGCCAGGCCATGAACAAAGCGGCTAGCAAATGCGAGGAGCCCTGGGAGGTGCGCCCCAGTGCACACTACATGATGGGTGGTATTCGTGCCGACGAACACGGTGCTTCGGTGGGCGGTGAGGGGGATGGGTCGGCCAGCGGAGGTGTTTCCGGCCTCTTCACAGCCGGCCAAGCAATGGGCGGTGTGTTTGGAGCAAATCGTCTGGGTTCCACTTCGTTGACCGAAGGAGCGGTGTTTGGCCGGCGAGCCGGAGAAGCGGCCGCGGAACAGGCACGAAAATACGTTGCGAGTGAGACACGGGACGACCCGTTTACTGCAGTGATCGAAGGTATCCGAAAGAGGTTTGGACAAAAGGGGGATTGTGCAGCAGCATCCCTAAAGCTTGATCTTCAGAAATCGGCCTGGATGTATATTGGGCCGGTTCGTACGGACGACCGTATTGCTGAAATGGAACGGGTGCTTTCTGACCTCGAGGCAAAACTGGAGAATGTGGCCATACCGGATTACGCTGAGTGGAATCAGGCCTTCATCGAGTTTGAGGAACTTCGCAATCTGATCGCGTCTGCTCGAGGTATTTCTCTTGCGTCCCGTGAGCGGGATGGCAGCTTGGGGGGGCATGTTCGGCTGGACGGCGATCAAATTTCGGCGTTTTCACAGCCATATTCCACTGTTGTTTCGCAAAAACCGGGCGGCGATTGGAAGGTGCGTCGCGTTAAACGCGACCGAACGCCGCTGAAACAGATTATCGCTTTCAAGTATCAAGATGCGAAACGCAAGGCTGGAGTCAAATGGCTCCGTATACTGCCGGCTGGCATGCAGGATCGCGCGTTGGAAAAAAGATACCTTGCCGTTATGGGCACTGGTGGGGCGGCGAAGGAGGTAATGCCCGGCGGTAAGGACGCTGCCGTCGGAGAGGCAGCGCAGACATGAAGGTCGAAATAGTTACTCGTCGCGATGGAGAAGAAGCCGTCGTTGAATACGATTACATCCCCCGCGGCAAAAATGAAAAACCGATGATTCTGGACGTATTGCTGCAGGCGCAAGCGACCGAGATTCCGGATCTGGCTTTCCGGTACGGATGCCGTGCCCGGAATTGCGGCGTCTGTACTGTCGATATTAACGGTCGTCCGAGGATCGCCTGCCGCGCGCGGATCAAGGAGGGCGACCGGATCAGCCCGATGGCGACGCTCCCGCCGCTGAGCGATCTGGTGGTTCGTCGCGACGGGGTCGCCCGACAAATGCGGGGCCGTCTAGCGACGGCGGGACAGGGCAATAATCTTAACGTAGATGCGCCCGACGAATATCATGCCCTGACCGGGTGCATTGAATGCTATGCCTGCCTGCACGGATGCCCGATGCACGCGCGGAATTTCGACGACGGTCTGCCCGATAACCAATCCGCCGAGGATAGGCCTGACCCCGCGGCCGGATATCAATTCGGAAACCCCTTTTCGCTGCTAAAGCTCCAGCGTATCCGAATAGATCCGCTCACGTCCGAAGCCGGCAAAACAGCATCGCTGGAAAACGCTATCGTTTTGGGGCTTGAAACCTGCGTTGGCTGTAAGGGTTGTAAATGCGGGGTAGGGATTGATCTGATGGGCAAGGTTGTAAGGCCTATGCTGGAAGCCGCAGGGGGTCGGGTACCCCAAAAAGCCTAGTTCAGTAGTCCGATCACCACTGCTAGAGATACTGCCGAAATTGCAGTAGAGATCAAAATGGATGACGTCACCGGGCCGACGAAAACCCGATATTGCTGGGCCAATGTAAATACCGTCGCGCCGACCGGGACTGCGGCCATCATGGTGGCGACGTTGGTTGTCAGTGTGTCCAACGCGAAGACCTTGGTACATAAAAGCCAGACGAGGATCGGATGAACGATCAGCTTTGCGATGATCATAGAGGCGGTTTCGGCGGGTTGGCCGGCAAATTTGTATTCGGCAAGGCTGGCCCCGAGCACGAACAGTGCGCACGGACCCGCCGCTCCCGACATCAAATTGATAAACCGGTCGATAGGCAGGGCAAATTCTATGTTGGTAAAACTCCATGCAACGCCCGAAACAATAGCGATCAGGATAGGGTTTCGGAGCATAGCGGCCAGCGGCGCCAACACGATTGTTGTGATGCTTTTCTGCTTCCGGCGGCCGTGGGCTATCTCTAACAGAATAATGGTCGTCGGCAGCAGTATCAGTGTGTTGAAGGCAATCATCGTGGTGATGGGTCCAAGTGCTACATCGCCGAAGGTCAGCACGATTAGCGGCAGTCCCAGCAGCACCGAATTAGAAAATCCAGCACTCATCCCCATAAGCGCCCGTTCTTCACCCGATCGTTTGAATACAAGTCCGGAAAAAACCATCATCAGCAGCATAGAGATCAACCCACCGCCAAAATATGCGACGACGATAAAAGGTTCGACCCCGTCGAAGGCCGTGCCTGATGCAAGCTTGCCGAATAGCAAGGTCGGTAGACAGACGTAAAAAACGAAATTATTGAAATAACGTGTTGCGTCGGGCGTCCATTTGGGCGTGCGGGCAATTCCGTAGCCGACTAGGATCACAGCGAAGACCGGCATGATGATATTCAGAATGGCCGACATTAGAATGAAGAGGGCTTGTCAGACCTGAGATTTTGCCCGTTCTGCATCTTGTCTTTCTTTCAGCGCTTGTCGAAGCGCCTCCTCTGCAGCTTTGGTGTCCTTCAGTCCCTCTTTTCGATTTACCGCCACCGGTTCTTTCTGACCGGCGAGTGGCAGGGTTTCAATGGGGTAGGTAGCAATCTTGTCGTTGCCCATCGATGTGTCGCGATTGATCGATAAATCCCGAGCATTGGCGTTAGCTGAATGTAGTGACTGGCCGTTTTTCTTTTGTGTTTCCAGATCTAGCCACCAGCGATTGACGGTCCCGCGAGTGCCATAGCCCATCTTGTCGTCAAGCCAAATCAGGAAGCGCCGGGACCACGGTAGTTTTATTGCCGCCCACATTGCGATCCGATGCTGGAGCAGACCTTCCTTGTTCCACGGGCACATTTTCATGCATCGGCCGCAGGACGACCCCTTGGCGTTAGTTACACGATATTTGGTGCATTTCTCGACGTCAGGCTTCCATATCTCGTAGCCGTTGTAGAGTACCTTTTCGCCGAAAGGGATGGCCTGAGCGGGGCATTCACGCGCACATTTCTGACATTTGGAACAGAAATCCTGCAGCCCGAAATCAATCGGTTTGTCGGTTGTCATCGGTAGATTCGTGGTAATGACAGCCGTCTTGTGTCGGGGTCCGATAAAAGGATTAAGTACCAGTTCGCCGATCCTGCTCATTTCCCCCAGCCCGGCGAGAAGCATCAAGGGGATTTGCATCACGTCGCCATCAGCGTTGGAATGCGCTTGGGCTTCGTATCCCAACCGGCGAATGTAGTCGGCTACGATTACGGCAGTGGTTGATCCCTTTAAATAGGCGCGATAGCTCTGCGCGCCGGAAACCCAATCATCTCCTGACGACGCGTCCAGCGTTTCCCATCGCTGGTCATTGACGACGACGATGGCGTATTTGTGCCTTGCCTCGATTGGTTTGCCGTCCATATCTTCGCTATACCACGCCCAGTCCGGACATTCGCAGATACCAACCATGTCGGAATCTAGGAAGTAGCAGAGCGCTTTAATGTGTTTTGCAATTTCTTCTGGATCGTCAGGAAGTTCTGCTGGCTCCGTGTAGGGATCGCCCTTGTGAATAGGAACCTGCGTCCAGTGCACATGGCCCATAGCGGCGTTGAGCGGATTTTTAGTGATGAAACGTCGAATCTCTTTGCTTGCCTTTGGGCCTAGATCACCGAAGAAAGCCCGAACAAAAAACCCGGCACGTTTCGGCAGCCGCTTGATGTTGTCGGTAATCAGCGTGGTAGGTATCTCGACGCGTTTAATCTTCTCCATCGGGTATTGGCCCATATGGAGCGGACGATTGCGCTTTGAAAATATGCCGAGCATTTTCAGTTACCCCCTACGGCAAACGGACAACTTCCTGGTTGCTACGCGTTTTCTTGTCGAGGAATGTCTCCAACGCCTGTTTAAAATACGGATGCATCACCGACTCTCGCACGTTCTGTATCTCGAATTCTGTTGCTTCCTCGATCGATCGGCGCCACCCCATATGGAAGCTCTCTTTAGCCATACCCTGCAGGTGTGTAGGTCCGGCCGCTAAGTCGGCGGCAATTTGCGAGGCATTGTTCTTAAAATCTTCTTTCGAATAAACCCGATTGACAATCTGCCAGTCGAGAGCTTCATCCGCGTTTAAAGTCCTGTTGGTATACATTAGTTCCATGGCGCGGCGGAAGCCAACTATCTTAACCAGCGAGTAACTGGTGGACGCATCGTTGGCAAGCCCGATCGAATGCCAAGCGCACAGAAACCGCGCGTCCTCAGTACAGATAGCCATGTCGGAACACAAAGTTATGCCGAGACCGGACCCCGCTGCCGCGCCATTGACGGCCGATAATACGGGTTTCTTAATCCTGACGATCATGTGGAATACCTGATGCCACCACATCGCCAACTTGCGGAAATGAGACGATAGCCCCTGTTGTCCATCGCCGACAGGTGGAATTTCCTTCAGATTGAAGCCGGCACAGAATGATTCTCCGGTGCCCGTGAAAAGTATTGCGCCGACATTGTCGTCGGCTTCGGCGTGAAACAGCGCATCAAGGGTTTCTTGAACGCCACTAAGGTCCAGAGCGTTTCCGAATTGCGGCAGGTTGAATATGATCTTAGCGACGCCGTCCTCAACTAAATAAATAATGCTGGAGTATTTTGGGGTTTCCAATGCTAAGCCTCCTTCGTAGGGTCTTTTCAAATGTGGCGTTCTCGTTTCAAATGCTTCGGAAAGCCCACCTTAGTTTTCAGTCCGATGGCTCGTTTCTGCAACGTTTAGACCTTAGTGTCAGTCTCCTTGCCGTCGATACCCGAAATCAAACGATTATATCTATTGTTCCTATTAGAAGCGATCTTGTTTGAGGTACCCTGAACAGGGGGGAGAACTCGATCGTCTACGAACACCAGTTTACAATTGTAGACGAATGTTTACTCCGCGGCGGATGATTGGCCGATAGCAGCGTTGACTGCTGGCATGACCCTCTCGGCCATTAATTCCATTGACCGCTTGCCTAGGTCTTTATCTTCCCAGTCTTTTCCGGCGTAGAGCAAGGTGCCGAAATCACCGGTGACCTCGCGGAAGGAAAGAATTTGATCGATGACGCTGTTCACATCGCCGGCGAGAACCAGATTGTCCACAATGTAATCCAGATTTAACTTCTCATCAGGGAAATTTTGTTCCGGCTTGAAAACGGCGTGCCGGTTTCCCTTCTTTAGCTTGGTGAAAAGCTGCTTGTAATAAAAGCGATAGGGGCTGCGTTCGTTTTTTCTACCATAATCGATAGCAGTTTTGTGATCGTCGTGGACGAAAATTGAACGCGCCACGCGCCAATCTTCGGTATTGGCTTCGCGGCCGCCTTCTTCGCAACCTTGGACATAGTTCGTCCAATGGGTTTTCACCCATTTTTCAAGAAGAAAATTGGCAGAAATCGGTAGGAACCCTTTTTTGCCCATTTCAATCACGCCTTTTGAGAATGGTGCGACGACGGTGCAGATGATAGGCGGGTGGGGTTTCTGATAAGGCTTGATGATGCGCCCCAGGCCTATTTCCGGCATCAAGGTCTGCTGGGTGGAGATCTTCCAACGTTTACCCTCAAGGTTGTAGGGCGGGTCGCTATTCCAAATATCCAGAATATGGCCGATGGACTCAGCGAACATTTCATTACGGTCAAAACCCCGGATATCGAGCGCTTCCGCGTCGGACTCCAACGCTCCAGGGCTAACCCCAAAAATGAACCTCCCTTCAAGCAGATGATCCATCATCGCCGCGTGCGCCGCGGCTAATACCGGATGGGTGTGCGACAGGTTCGTCGTGCCGGTACCGAGTTTGATCTGCTGTGTCTCCGAAATCAGGCTCGCCTGAAACAGCATAGAATTGGTTATACTCTCGGCGGCGTCTGTTAGGTGCTCACCGACGTAGGCCTCGGAGTAGCCCAGCCTATCAGCAAGGATGACCGCTTCACGGTCTTCTTTCAGACATTCTGTGTAATTCCTGTCCAGCCGGTGCACCGGCATGGTGAAAAATCCGATTTCCATAATTCTGCTCTCGCGTATGCGCTGAGTCTAAATTCTCAGTCAAATTAATTTTATGACGCAGAATATAATTTTTACCTTGGATGCATCATATGTGAATTGACGAAACAAATCATGCCGGTTTCGCCACTCTGGTGTTGAAGAGAAATTCTCTGTCGCCGCGGTCGATGGCGCCATGGCGGTATTTCTATGTCTTTTCTACTCTAACCAGTCGTTCAACAAACTCAGTATACTTTTCCATCTTGAATTTCCGGTTCAGGCCTTGGGCGTTCATGTATCGGATCTTTCCAAACACCGGGCGTTCAGTCCAAGCACGGTCGTGGAGGCCATAGCACCATGCAACACTGGCGTAGGAGTTAGGATCGCGCCCGTCGATGAAATATTTGTTATTTAAAGCTAAAGTTGTTTCAAACGCTTGTTGCGGGTTTGGCGACCATTCGAGGATCTTTTTTGCCCAGTACATGCGCATGTAGCTGTGCATAAAGCCCGTATGAACCATTTCGCGCATGGCGTCGTTCCAATGCGGATCGTGGGTGTCGAAGGCTTCCAGCTGGGCAATTGAATACACGTACTCACGTTTATCTGTGGCGTGCTCGCCTAATGATTTCTTGGCCCAGTCGGGCAGGGCGGAATAGCATTTGAAATTGGGTTCGAATGCGACGTAGTTCATGGCGAGTTCGCGACGTATCACGACCTCTTCAATGAAAGAACTCCGGTCGTTTGATGACCCTTGGTCCGAATTTTGCACCGTCAGCGCAATATCTACAGGCGAGATGTGTCCGAAATGGAGATAGGGGCTAAGCAACGAAGTCCGCTGTGCCGCCGGTTCGTTACGAGCGTCGGCATAACCCTCAAGAACATTGTTCAAGAAGTGCTCCAGCCTCCGCCATGCTTCGGTCTCTCCTCCGCTGAACCGCTGAATTGGCTCTACAGACCGGTCAAGGTCCAGTGCTGATAACGTGGCTGCAGGGTTGGAGATATCAAAGTCGCTTTGTAAATATACGGAGTCGGCGGGAACTTCCGGTTCGGTTTCTTTTAACGGTAAGAGGTACTCGTCCCAGATGCGGTGGATTCTCGGCCGGATAGTACGGGCCGCGTATTCCGATTTATCTGACGTTACTTCGACCGGGACAACGACTTCCGTTTCTACCTGAACTACTGCGCACCCGGCTGCCTCCGCCAATCGATTGCGCCCTTCGATCAGTGTAGGCATATAGCTGCGGTCACATATTACGGCAGCAGCGTTCTCCGCGATATCCAATGCAATATCGACAGGCTGTCCGCGTCGAACAACGAATGCGATGCGCCGGGTTTTGAGCCCTTTTTTTACATCCGCGAGCCCGTCCAGCATGAAAGCATAATGCCGCGCATTGGCTTCCGGGTAATCATCCGTCAGGCCGAAGCAAACAACAACTGGCAGGCGGTGCTTGTTAGCGCTGCGGATCGCTAACTCGAGCGCTGGATTTCCCCGAGTGCGTTGCGCTTCCTGCATCCAGTACAGAATGTATCCGCCACTCGCGCGGCTGCCCTCGGAGTTTAATTTTCGAATTCGAGTGTCTTGGATCACGATTCCTCCAAGTAGAGTTATGACCTAATACGGTTGTTTGATCATCGGTTATTGTCGGAGGTCTATGGTCGCCTTCAGGCCTGGGTGGTTGTCCTCTAGGCGGACGCAGCCATCATGTAGATGCGCCACGGCTTCGACTAGGCTTAGGCCGAGACCGCTGCCTGGCGTTGACCGCGCCACCTCCAGTCTATGAAAACGGCGGAATACGTCTTCGCGCTCTTCATTAGGTATTCCAGGGCCGGTATCCGATACTGAAACGGTCCGGTCTACGGAATGGAGCGTAACAGTACCATCCGGTGGCGAATACTTGATAGCGTTGTCAACCAAGTTGGCGATAGCCTGAAACAGCAAGTCGCGATCCCCGTCAATCTCTGTCGTGGTATCGCAATAAACGGCCAATTTAAGAAATTTTTCCTCTGCAACCGGTTCGTATAGTTCGGCGACATCCGTTAGTAGTGCCGTCAGGTCGACCTTCCCGAAATTTTCACGCCGTCCGCCGGCTTCTATTTGAGATATACGTAGCAACGCGTTGAAGATGGACAGTAGGCCATCAGCTTCCAGAATTGCTCTATCCACTGCGTGCTCTTGTTCAGTATCACTCAGACAAGATTCTTCCATTTCCTCTAGGGTCTGACGTAACCGCGTAAGAGGGGTGCGCAGATCGTGTGCAATGTTGTCGGAGACATGACGAAGTCCCTCCATTAGAGACTGATTGCGATCTAGCATCTCGTTGAGCTGTAACGCCAGCTGGTCGAATTCATCGTCAGTCCCGCGGGTTGGAATGCGGCGATCTAGCGCGCCTTCAGAGATTTCCCGGCTGGTCTGATTGATGGCTTCGATCCGGCGAGTGGTGCTGCGGCTCATCGCGACACCGCCTGCCAGCGCAAGCGCACCAGTGATTGCGATGCCCCAGATAACTGCATTAATCACTAAATCTCGGGTGCGTACCAGCACGCGCACTTCGCGTCCGACTAAAAGGTTTAGGCCGCCCTGTAATACGAAAGAGCGTGCCCGGGCAAGATACACTTCCCCGTCCGACGAACTCCGGTCATGGAGCTCAAATTCGATCCAGCCCCGTGTGTCCGGGTCAACGGTTGGCCATTTGCTTAGATTGCCTACCACCGGGCGTCGCAGAGCATCGGTGAGTAGGTAAACCGTTCTTTCGCCGGGATCGTTTTGGACGCGTTTGGCGATAATCGCTGCGATGCCCGGCGCGCCGTGGAGTTTGTATTGTTCTGCTAGGCCCTTTATATCGGCGTCGATCGCTGCATCCACCTGATCGGAGAGCGTACCGGCGATAGCCCAGTACAAAAAGCCGAGTAAAACCGCGGCGGAACCACCAAAAAGAAATATATAGATCACCGTCAATCGAAACGATGCACTCCGAAGAAGCGGCGGGAAGTTCATGGCGGAGAAGTGCGCAAAGTGTACCCCGCGCCGCGCACAGTATGGATCAACGGTGTGTCAAATTTTTTGTCTATCTTCTGTCGTAATCGGCTTATATGGACGTCAATCACGTTAGTCTGTGGATCAAAATGATAATCCCAGACATGCTCGAGCAGCATGGTCCTCGTGACTACGTTTCCCGAATTGCGCATTAGGTATTCCAGCAGGCGGAATTCGCGGGGCTGTAAATCAATTTCTTTTCCATCTCGTCTAACCGATCGAGCCAATAGATCGACTTCCAAGTTGCCTAGCGCCAGCCGGGTATCGGTTTCCTGATTGGTACCCGCCGATCGGCGGGTGAGGGCTTCCAGCCGGGCAATCAACTCGGACGCTGCGAACGGCTTGGTCAGATAATCGTCGCCGCCGGCTTTCAGACCCTTGACCCGGTCGTCAACCTCTCCCAAAGCGCTGAGCACAAGTGCGGGAGTCAAATTGTCAGAAGCCCGGAGAGTACGGATGATTGTCAGCCCGTCAGGTGCCGGCAGCATCCGGTCAACCACTAAAACGTCGAAATCTTCGGTCGTGGCAAGGAACAGACCCTGCTTCCCGGTATTTGCAGGGGTTGCATTATGACCTGCTTCGTCTAGTGCCTTGACGATGTAGGAGGCGACTTCGGTATCGTCTTCTATTACGAGCACGCGCATTTTTGAGGCCTCGTTTTGTGTTGCCACTTATGTAAGAGTGGGGACCGGGTCAGCGCAAATTAATCTTTGGTAATATTGGCGGGTGGGAAAAAACATTCAATACCAGTATGCAAGGGATCCTTGGATGAAGTGCGGCTTTTGTTATCCTGAGATAGTTCAATTTGCGCCGCACCGGGTGTCCTTAACCCACCGTAATCAATCGGATTGAATAGTTCTCGCCACCGTATTAGGTGCAAGCAACAGCGTAATGGATGGTTCTGTGAAGTTAACACCTGTTGATCCCCACATCCTACCGATTGCCCTCGCGACCATTGCAGCGCGTCTTGAACTCGATTCTGCTCCAGCCTTGGCCCTTAATAGAATTGCGGCAACCGCAAAAAATCCGATCGTCTGCTCGGAGGTGTCTACTCACCGTCGGGGTGCATTGGAACTCGTCCGGCTGGCTGGTCTGCCCGCCATAAATGAGGCGCCGTCGAGCGCGTTCAGCTGGGACGGTGCAGCAGTCCGCACCGACAGTGAGGCAAGTGTACTTATTCACGAGGTTGCGCACTGGCTGATAGCGCCACCGGCGCGGCGCGCTTTGCCTGATTTTGGTCTCGGTGCTGGCCCTGAAAC
Organism: Pseudomonadota bacterium; assembly: GCA_036339975.1. Taxonomy (GTDB): domain Bacteria; phylum Pseudomonadota; class Alphaproteobacteria; order MPNO01; family UBA830; genus UBA830. Next base: position 18,608 of record JAYYZV010000103.1, read on the forward strand.
CGGGTGTGCTGCGTTAGCGGATGCCGCATGTTGCGTTGATAACGCTACGAAAGAGGAAGAGGAATTACTAGCGTCGCTTTTGGGCATACTGTTCGAGGCGGCCCTCGGTCAGCCTGCAATTAGCGCCTTCATTGAGCAGAACTGGCTGGAGGCGTGGGACCGTCCGGTTGCGGCCAGACAGTTTCGGGTAACGGTCGAAAAACTCTTGAAGCGCGGCCTCATTGACGATTCAGCGTTGCCGGTTCTGCTTCAGGACGGCAGTACTGCCACCGCAGATATTTCGATGAGGAATTCTGGCCAAGCAAGTGCGCTGACTTCGACGATTGCGGATGCCGGTCCTTCGCTTGGAAAGTAAATTTCCCGGATGTCTGAGATGGAATTGAAGGCGTCGATATCTCGTACGTAAACAGTCACTTGTGCGATGTCTGACATTTGGGCCCCATTGGCTTCGACGATGGCGCGGATATTTTCCAAAATCTGTGTCGCCTGAGTGCGGACATCGCCTTCACCTACCAGCTTACCTGCGGCATCCACCGCCACCTGCCCCGCGATAAATAATAGCGGTCCGCTTTCAGTACGAATACTGTTGGAATAATGGGGTTTCAGCGCCGGAGAGACGGAGGCCGGAGTGGTGCCGACGGATTTATTGCTCATGGGATTGCCTCCTCTTGATCGATAGATTTCAGTGTTTCCCAAACGGTCTGAGATGTGATGGGTAGTCGTACATTACGCACGCCGAGATGCCATAAGGCGTCTACCACGGCGTTGCCGATTGCTGCGGGCGCGCCGATCGTACCGCTTTCGCTGCCGCCCTTGACTCCAAGCGGGTTGGATGGTGCGGGCGTTTCTATAAATGTTAGGTTGAAGGATGGCAGATCATCCGCTCGTGGCAGACAATAATCGGCAAACGTTCCGCTGATAAGCTGCCCGCCACCGTCGTGGTCATAGACGACGTTTTCCATTAACGCCTGCCCAATCCCCTGTCCCAACCCACCATGTACCTGCCCTTCGACGATCATAGGGTTAATTACTACGCCGCAATCATCCGATGTGTAGTAATCCCTCAGGGTCACAGTGCCGGTGTCGCGATCTACTATTACCACAGCAAGATGCATCGCCTGCGGATCGTTAGTATCCTTTGGTTCCCAGAATACGGTTTCTTCCAGCCCCGGGGTTATAGTCCCGTCAGCATTCGACGGCAGTTGCGCCCCATGATAGGCGTTATCGGCTACATCTCGGAAGGTGACATGCCGGTCGGTGCCGCCGACGGTGTAGGTGGCGTCTTTATAATTTATGTCTTCCTCCGCGCATTCCAGCATGTGGGCGGCGATCCGCCGCCCTCGGGCGGCGACGCGGTCGGCGGCAAGCATCACGGCGGACCCGCCGACAGTAAGAGATCTCGATCCCCAGGTGCCGTTACCGAACGGCACCATGTCAGTGTCGCCCTCGATCAGGGTGATATCGTTGATGTCGATACCGAGCCTGTCCGCCGCGATTTGCGAAAACGTAATATCGTGCCCCTGACCGTGGCTATGGCTGCCAGAAAATAGAGTGACCCGACCGTCAGAATGAACACGTACTACGGCGCTTTCATAACCACCATGCATTCCACCCCGTGCTGCAAGGTTAGCGCTGTTCCCGGTCCCTGACTTGTCGAGAAAGCAAGATATTCCGATACCCATCAGCACACCTTTATTTCTTAGACTAACCTGTTCGGTGCGGAGGGAATTGTAATCCGCCAACGTAATAAGTCGGTTAAACAGAAGTGGAGGGTTGCCACAGTCATAAGTGCGCCCGGCCGGTGTCGGATAGGGAAACTCATCTCGCCTGATGAGGTTGCGGCGGCGGATATCTGCAACATCTATCCCCAACTCATGGGCACCCTGTTCTGTCAGCCGCTCGTTCACCCAAGTCGCTTCCGGCCGGCCGGAACCGCGATAGGCATCCACCGGGACGGTATTGGTATAGGCACCACGCACTCGGAGGTGCGCTACCGGTGTCCGGTAAAGGCCCGTCAAGGTTTGCGGGTACGAGTTTCCGGGAATGCTAGGTGCAAAGTTGGAGAGGTAACCACCGAGCGCTGCGATTGTGTCAACTTGAAGTGCCAGAATTTCACCCTCTTCAGAGAAACCCATCTTGGCGACGGTGTGGTGATCCCGGGCCTGTGAGTCCGACATTAGGCATTCAGACCGCGTCGCCGTCCACTTGACCGGCCTGCCCAGCAGGCCCGCCGCCCAGGCAATCGTAGGCACCTCAACTGAATAATGGACTTTCAGGCCAAATCCCCCGCCTACATCGGGTGCGACCACACGAATTTTATGCTCCGGAACGAACAGTGTGTAGACCGCTAACCAGCGTTTCAGGTAATGAGGCGTCTGGGTGGTAGCATATAGAGTGTACCGACCGGTTGCGGTGTCGAAGTCACATAGATAAGAGCGCGGTTCCATCGGGCTCCCCGAAACCCGGTTGGAGGGTAGCGTCATCTCGACGACATGATGGGCGTCAGCTAGTGCTCGCTCTGTCGCGTCGCGATCGCCTTTCTCTATTTCAAAGACGGTGTTGTCACCGAATTGCGGATGAATGACTGGCGCCGCTGACTCTAAGGCGCGGGCGACCTCGGTTACGGACGCAAGGGTTTTGTAATCGACATTTACCCTCTCCAATGCGTCTTCCACCTGCGTGCGTGTTTCCGCGACGACGGCGGCAACCACGTCGCCAACGTGCCGCACACGATCTCTAGCGAACGCCGGCCGCGAGCTTTCATTCATGGGCCGCCCATCGCCGAACGGCATGGGGTGCACTACGGTAAGCTCTCCGAGATCCGCTGCTTCCCAATCGGCGTGGGTTAGGACTTTGAGCACGCCCGGCATCGCCTCGGCTCTCGCAGTATCTATTTTGAGAATTTCAGCGTGGGCGTGTGGCGAGCGAACGAAGCCACACCAAACCATCCCAGAGAGTGTGATGTCATCAACGTAGCGTCCGGCGCCGCGCAGAAACCGGCTATCTTCCCGGCGTTTCAAGGGCTTGCCCATATAGCCCATGACGATCTTTAATCCAGTGTTGTTTCCAGATGGGCTTACTCTAGCCCACTCGGTAGCAATCAGGCTAATCGTCCCTATTTAATTTTGGAAGAATTAGTCTGCGTCCGTATGTCCCCCAGCTGGAGCACGGCTATATTCGTTATTGGCTTGCACCATCTCAGTCATCAGCGCCATTAACTGATTCTGTTTTTCAATTGTTAGCGGCTCCATAAATTTAGCCTGAGCCGTCAGCGATGCATGCTCCATTTCCCGGGTGATCCGATCACCTTCGTCAGTCAGTCGCGCAATCCGTTGGCGACGGTCTAAGGCGCTTGCCTCGCGTTTCACAAGACCACGCTGGTCAAGACGGGCCAAAACGTCGGCGACGTTGGTGCGGTCGATACCCGCCTCACGTGAGACAGTTACCTGATCCGCGCCTGGGCGATTTAGCAGGGCCGTCATTACCGCGTATTGGACAGGTGTGATGCCGAAAGATGCACATTCTTGGAGGAATATGGCGACGTGAATTTGATGTAATCGACGGACGAGGTAGCCCGGTCGAACCCAGAGGCTCGTCATCGATCCGGCGCTAGTTTTTTCAACAAGTTTAGGGTCGTTTCTCATAGATGAACCTTATCGGGCAAGCGACCATCGGTACACTGTCGTTTATGCCGCTAGGGTTGAATATACCCTAAAAAGGGGTATACAGATAAATAAAATATTTAGGGATAAATTAAATTTTTCTCAGGAACTGCTGGTACGTAGCCGCCTGGTCGAAGGATGTCGGGCGGGAACTTCTTGGCCGGATTCTGCTGAACGAATATGTGGTGGTCTACCGGAGAAAAGATGGAACCCCAGTCGCGCTGGAGAACCGCTGTCCGCACCGAAACCTTCCTCTTTCCGAAGGTAATTTGATCGACGATGAAATCGAGTGTGGCTACCATGGGATGGTCTTTAACTGCGATGGCGTCTGCACACATCTCCCCGGATCTGACCAGCCGCCGGACTGGGCGACAGTTAAGAGATATCCAGTCGCGGAGCGTAACGGCTGGGTATTTTATTGGCCCGGAGATCCAAGACTAGCTGACGAAGATCTGCTGCCCGATTATCACAAATACAATGAAAACGAAGACTGGATCCGCGCCCAGGGGCAGAGCTACGTAGAAGCAGGCTACCGCCTCGTGCTCGATAATTTGTTAGATCTCTCGCACCTAACTTATGTGCATGGCTCGACGACCGGCAATCGCGCTGTGGCGGAGTCCGCTGATCTGACGACTGATATAGAAGACAATAATGTTCGGGTTACCCGCTGGATGGAGAACATTGAGCCCGCACTTGCGTTTCGTGAATACGGTGGATATCAGAACAATATAGACCGTTGGCAAATGAGCCAGTTTATCCCGCCGGCTTACATTAATATTAACAACGGTTCGGTCGATGCCGGCGTCGGTGCGGATAATGAGACACGAAATAACGAGCAGGGGAAGTGGGGTTTCGTTGTCTACCATGCGATGACGCCGGAAACCGATACAACAACACATCAGTTCTGGACCGTCGCTGGACATAAGGCCAATGTGCCGGAAGACATGCGAGACTTGTTCGTCAAACAGATGCACGGGGTGCTAAAGGAGGATCTCGACATCTACGAAGCCCAGCAGCGCGCGATTAACATGGACCCGGACTCTCCTAATCGCGACGCTAACCCGCGCGGCACAATCCCGGCGGATGAAGGGCTGATGGCCATGCGTCGAGTGATACGACGGATGTATGGGAACGAGCAAAAGTTGGATCAGGCAGCAGGATAAACCAACCGGTGGACGCCAAATTTTCACTGTCTAACTGAACGCTTCATACTGTAACCCATAGAAATGACGCCATCCTTTCTATAGACGATTGACGCAGGCGAAGGGAAAAAGGAGCGTACTACCTATTTGTTGTTCAACGACGGGATCGGGAAGGTAGATGAGCATTACAATTCAATCGCCGCCGTGGCGGGTCGGCGTAGATGTCGGTGGAACATTCACCGATTTAGTGATCGCCGACAGCGAGGGCCGTACTGAGGTCTTCAAAGTGCCATCTGTGCCCGCAGATCCGGGTGAAGGTGTTATTAACGCTCTGGCCACGGCCTGCGCAGCGCTCGATCAGTCGACAAAAAAGTTTCTAGGCGATTGCCAGTTTTTTCTGCACGGCTCCACAGTAGCGACGAACACGCTCCTCGAAGGCAAGGGTGCGACCGTCGGGTTGCTGACCACTACCGGTTTCCGAGATAGTCTTGAGGCCCGCCGGGGCTTACGCAAGGATCCTTGGGATCACCGAACACCATATCCGCCGGTATTGGTGCCACGTTATCTGCGCCAACCAGTCGGAGGGCGTATAGATGCTAAAGGTAGTGAAATTGAGCCTCTAGAACTTGATGATGTCCGTTCAGCATGTCGGGTATTCCGCGCCGAAGGCGTCGAGTCTATCGCTGTTTGCCTGCTTAACAGTTTCGCTAATAATTCTCATGAAAAAGCGGTGGCGGCGCTGTTGCACGAAGAAAGTGGATGTGAATGGGTTTCAGTGTCGTCCGATATCGTCCCGATCATGGGTGAATACGAGCGCACGTCGACTACTGCGGTTAACGCCTACGTGATGCCAAGGGTGGCGTCATATCTGACGGCGTTGCAGGAAAGACTGATCCGAATGGGCTTGAAGACGAAACTTTTAATGCTCCAGTCTAACGGTGGGGCGGCGTCTCTGGACCAGCTAATACGCCAACCGGTCAACTTGTTGCTGTCGGGACCCTCGGCCGGTGTTGGAGCGATGAACCATCTGGCCGCCGGGATTGGCGAAAACAATCTGGTCAGTATGGAAATCGGCGGTACTAGTTGCGACGTTATGTTGATGCACGAAGGCCGCGTCGCGATTACTGATTCCTTATCAGTGAACGAGTACGATCTCGTGACGCCGTCCGTTGATATCCACACCGTCGGCGCCGGCGGCGGCACTATTTCCGGCCTCGACGGTGCGGGCCTCATGTATGCTGGACCGGAGGGTGCAGGAGCCCGGCCTGGCCCCGCCGCATATGGTCAAGGCGGGACGCGACCTACGGTTACCGACGCTCATCTAGTGCTGGGCAGAATGCGGCCCGGACCTTATGCCGGCGGGTCTGTATCGCTTGATATGTCTCTTGCAGAGAAGGCGATCGATAAAGAGATCGCGGATCCTGCCGGCATCTCGCGGGTCGATGCGGCCGCCGGGCTGATACGTATTGTCGAACAGAATCTGCTGCATGCAGTTGAACGGATCAGTATTCAGCGCGGCTATAACCCGGGGCGTTTTATGCTGATCGCTTGCGGAGGTGCTGGTCCGATGCACGGTGCATCTGTCGGGCGTAAACTAGGCGCCCGGGCAGTTTATGTGCCGCGTCAGGCGGGTGCGTTCTGCGCTATCGGCATGCAGCACGCCAATGTTCGTAGAGACTTCGTCCACGTCGTTATGCGCGAACTGAACGAAGAGGTGATAGACGTGATTTCGGAAGGCTATAAAAAGCTGGAAGGTCAGGCGCTTGATGCGCTGAAAAACGAAGGTTTTGAAAAGCAAGATACAGAATTCGGCTACGAACTCGATTTGCACTACGAAGGCCAGCAATGGGACGTGCGTGTCGTTCTTGATCCGGATGCAAACCCGGACGATATTCGAGACGCGTTCGAAGGCGAATACGACCGTCAATTTGGGCACACCAACCCCGATAGCCGGATCAATATTGCAAAACTACGGGTGGTCGGTATTGGCAAGTTGCCGGCCTTGGAAGACCTGAAGTTTGATGCGATCGATGAAGCGGTTACGCCCATCGAGACCCGGCCTGTCTACTCCGAGTCTGCCGGTGAATTTCTCGACACACCCGTTTATCGAGGTGCGGATCTGTATTCCGGACATAGTTTTTTAGGCCCTGCGATTGTTGAGGAGGTAACCACGACCATCCTTGTTGGGCCCGGAGATCATGTTTCAGTTGATGAACTTAATAATTATATCGTCACCTTCGAGACGGAGGACTGAATTTATGGACGTAAAATCTCCCTCGAAGAACCTTGATCCCGTTTTGCTAGCGCTGACCCAGAATCGTCTGGATCATATTTCCCATCAGATGGGTTGGGTGATGGTACGTACTGCCCGAAGCCCCATCTTCAGCCAAGCGCACGATTTTTCTTGTTTTATTGCGGGACCGACAGGAGAGGTCGTCAGTCAGGCGGACGGTATCCCGATACACACCGGTAGTGGCGGATTCGGTGTTCGTGCGATCTTACGCGATTTTGGCGATGAGTTGGCCGACGGAGATGTATACCTGCTAAATGACCCATGGGAAGCGGGCGGTAACCATTTGCCGGATTGGGTTATCGCGCGGCCCATCTTCGTCGGTGGAGAGATGGTTGGGCTGACCTGCAATCGAGCACATCAGTCCGATATCGGCGGCGGCGCCGCAGGTGCATACAACCCTGCCGCAACCGACGCTTGGTCCGAAGGAGTTCGGTTGCCTGTGCTGAAGCTAGTTGAAGCCGGGACGATCAGAAAAGACCTCTGGAAACTATTGATGTTGAATACACGGACGCCGCATCTCCAGGACGGAGATCTACGCGCGATGCTCGGATCGACAAGGATCGGTATGGAGCGCGTCGCAGCCCTTGTGGAAGAGTTGGGCGTCAAAACGGCGATGGACTATTTTGCTGGTGTACTCGATCATGCTGACCGTTCAGTTCGCGCTGAAATCGCTAAGCTACCTGATGGTATCTACGAGGCCGAAGACCGGTCCGACAATGATTGTTTTGAAATCCGCGATGTGACCGTCCGCGTCAAGCTGACGATCAAAGGCGACAATATTACAGTTGATTTCACGGGGACCGACGATCAAATCCTTGGTTTCAAAAATTCGTCTCTGGGTAATACGTACTCGGCTATTTTTACAGCACTCGCATCGTTTCTCGACCCTCACTTGCCCCACAACGAAGGAGCATTCCGTTGTGTCGATGTCATTGCGCCGGAAGGTACGATTGTAAATGCGAACGAGGGCGCACCGACAACGATGTGTACGGTGTTTTTTGCACATGAAATTATCCATGCAGTATGGAAATCGCTAGCTCAAGCCGATCCGGAGCGCGGTTGTGCGGGCTGGGCAAAAAATGTATTTGGAATCTCTGTTGGGAAGGAGAAAAGTGGGCATCCATTTGTGTTCTATCATGGCGCTGCGGCCGCCGGATCGGGTGCAGTCGAGGGGCGGGATGGATTCAACCAGATCGGCCATGTTTGTACTCTCGGCGGTCTTACCATGCCCAACGTCGAAGTTTACGAGCAGCTATATCCAGTGATATTTCGGCGTCAGGAGTTCCGCATCGATGCGGCTGGTTATGGAAAATATAGGGGCGGATCTGGGTGCGACTATGAGGTCGATATATTAACACCTGCAACACATTCATTTCGGGGCGAGGGACTGGATTACGAAACCGGTTACGGTATTAATGGCGGTGGCAACGGAGCGCCGGGCCGTATGCACCTGCAGCACAGTAACGGTCAAACCGAGGGGGCACCTAAATTTGGTTTGCGAAGGACCGATGCCGTTCGTTTTATCACCCAGTCACCCGGAGGCGGCGGGTATGGACTGCCGCTAGAACGCGATCCAGGGTCAGTATTACGTGATTGGCGAGACGGAATTATTTCTGAGTCTGTGATGAAGAATATCTACGGTGTGGTTGCTGCCAGTGATGGAAAGTCAGTGAACATCGCAGAAACCGAAGATTTGCGCGCGAAATTGCGGGAGTCAAAAGCGTAGTATACTACATAAATATACTGGTAATCGCCCCAAAAAGGGGGCACATTTGGTATTTAGGAACAGATGAAGCGCACGCTAGAAGCGCAAAGGGGATAAGAAATGGCGGACCTATCATTGGAATTCTGCGGGGTGCCGTTTAAGAACCCGGTCGTCATCGCGTCGCTTGAAACCACTAATAGTCCTGACCTAATGAAACAGGCGTTTGATTACGGCGCATCGGCCGCGATTATCAAGACGCTGACAGATATCGAAGACATGGCCGTTCTGACGATGAACTCGAAATACGCGATCATGAACGACCGTGGCGATATCATTAAGGGAAAGGTTCCGCGTGATTTCAAATTCTACAGTCGGTCGGGTTATTCCAGCACATACTATAAAGACTGGATCCCGTATTTGAGAGAAATTGGAGAAGACGCCCGCGAGCGGGATGCGTATCTGATTGGCAGCGCCGGCGCGAAGGATGTAGACGGCTGGAAGGATATTTGCCGGACTATCGAAGATTGCGGACTGCCGATGGTTGAGCTGAATTTTGGCTGCCCCCACCCGGCCCTGATGCCCGGCGTACACGGTGGATCCATGATCGGGCAGGATCCGGAAGTCGCCTTCAGCGTCACTCAGGCGGTTTGCGAGGCAGTTGATATCCCAGTCATTATCAAGCTAACACCTGATCAATCTAAGCCAGTGGAAATCGCTAAGGCCGTCAAGGAAGCTGGCGCAGCCGCGGTTACCGCCACCAACCGTTATACCGGCTTTGCGGTCGATATTGATACTGCACAGCCGCGGCTCGGCGGAACGGCTGGGATCGGGGGTACGTGGACAAAGCCGCTCAGCTTGCGGTACGTCCATAATATCTACAAACAAGTGGGCATTCCCATAGCCGGTTCCAATGGGGTGTTCGATCATCGCGATATCGTCGAATTTATTATGACTGGCGCGGATATCGTGGAAGTTGGCTCGGTGCTGATGGTTAAGGGTATGAAGTGGTTACCAAACATTATCCGCGGGCTCGATCGGTTTATGGATGAAAATGGGTACGAGGATATCAAGTCGATGTACGGGATAGCGTCCGATGCGGCGGCGACGGACTATTCGGACCAGTTCGCAAAGGACCGGATCCATGCAAACGTGAATGCAGAAACATGCCAGAACCCGACCTGTAACGTGTGCATTCAGATGTGCTTCTACGAAGCCCTTTCGCAGGACCCATCCGGGAATATCAACGTCCATACGGACAAGTGTATCGGTTGTGAGCTATGCTTGGACGTTTGCCCATTTAACTCAATATCAATGGCATCGACGTCAGAGGAAAACTTCGCCGATGGCTATTTTAGCATCCAAAATGAGGTATACGAACCGGCGGACCTTAAATTTGCGACAAATCGAAACAATAATAAAACCATCGAGGCAAGCTCGCCGAAGGTAGCAGCCGAGTAGAAATTTACTATAACGAACACAATAGAGAGGTTTGGCCGGGCCACTCTATTTTTTTACTTCGTTCCGCCTTTTAAGAGGCGCACGGCCGGCATCATTGTTATCAATCATGACCTTCTGAAGCAGATCAACGAACCTTTCGCGGTCGTGGGTATTCAGACCCATGGTCAACCGGCTCTGCGCCCGTTTCATGGCACAGTGCGCGTCCTCCACGAATTTACGCCCCGATTTTGTGATCCTGTTCAGCTTCGCTCGCTTGTCGGCTTCGCTGCTAATTCTCTCCACGAAGCCGCGGCGTTCAAGGCGTCGTAGTACGTCGGCCGCATTGTTTCGATCGATTCCCACCTCGGCGGCAACTGAAACTTGATCCAGCCCATTACCCCGATAAAGAACGCTGAGGACGGCATATTGTACAGGCGTGACTTCGTAATCGCGACACTCCTCTACAAAAATTGCTGCATGAAGCTGGTGCAGCCGCCGAATCAGAAAACCTGGACGGGACCAGAGATCAGTATAAAACCCATCTTCATTAGTATCTTTCTTTTTAGTCATGCTCCCCGGTTCTACACGATGCAGGGACCCTTCCATAGAGGGCAAAAGCTGAGAAGACAAAACACCATTCCCCGCTTAAACTTTGTGAAACTAAATTTCAAAAACAGCAAAAAAACGGTACGTGAAATTAGTGTTAATTTTTACCAAGGTTTGGCGGGAGGAAAAATTGCGAAAGGAACACTGGCATAACGTCTTTCGCCAGAAAAACCCAAGGGTGACAAATATAAATACGCCAAAGGCGTCGATGGAACTGTTCGGGCGTAACGGTATTACGCCTTGCGCCGGCGTGTGAGGAGAAGACCATGAAAAAATCCAATTTCCGGCTTGCACTCGAAGCTGCAATAAACGAGCGCCACTGCGCCGATCACCCTATGTGGGACAAGCTCTCGGCTGGCGAGCTTAGCCGCAATGCGTGTATGGGCTGGGCTGTTGAGCACTATCACTGGATTTCGAATATGCTGACTGAGGCGACTTTTCAGATATGTTCCAAGGCCCCGCCGGACGTGATTGAGCTGGAACTAGAAAACTTTAGTGAGGAGGAGGATCCCGACGATCCACATATGGAGATCGTCTTGCAGTTTGCTGAAGCCAACGGTGCTGATATTGATGCGGTAAGGACCAGTGAAGGTCTTCCAACTACGAGGTCTTGGGCGGACTGGCTGAAAAAAATCGCAAAAGAGGAAGACTGGTATTGCGGCATTGCCGCTATCCGGATCGGAACTGAGTCTCAATCGCCGCGACTCTATAGTCGTGTGCTCCCCTCACTGCGTGAGATCTATAAATATGATGAAGACGCCATCAAGCATTTCTGGCTCCACTCCGAGGTAGATATAGAACATAGTAATCGTGGCTTCGAACTTCTGGAGCGCCACTGCAAAACGCCGGCAATGAAAGAGATGGCAATTCACTTTGCCCGGGAAAGTGCGCGGATGCGGTGGTTCTATTTCGACGGAATATATCTGCATTACGAGCAAGGATATGCATTGCAGTGAACCTCCGACACTTGCGACTTATCTGTCCAGTTCGAAACTCCTTGAACCCCAGCGACGATAGGTTACGTTGCCGCCCGGATTACAATACCGAACAAAGACTTCACTGAACTAAAAGAACAACAGAGAATACGGGAGACCAAAATGCGTTTCGTTTCATTCAGGAAAGACGGTAATAACAAGCTCGGTGTCCGCACTGACGCCGGTCTTGTCGATCTCTCCAAGGTCGACAAGAAAATTCCTACTGATCTCAAGGAATTAATCGCGCAAGGCAAAGGAGCCATGCAACGCGCTGGCCGAGCAGCTAAACTCGCGAAGCCGAATGCGATTGTCAAAGGCCGGGTGAGCTATCTGACTCCGATCCAGAACCCGGATAAGATTTTCTGTATCGGCCTGAACTACAAAGACCACGCTGCGGAAGCAGGCCTCAAAGCCCCGACTTATCCTGTCGTTTTTACCCGTTTTGCAACATCTTTCGTTGCTCATGGTCAAGCTCTTGTTCGCCCGAAGGCGTCCAAGCACTTCGACTACGAAGCCGAGATGGTTGCCGTGATCGGCAAGAAAGCGAGAAACATCAAAAAATCCGAGGCCCTCAACTATGTTGCCGGTTATTCTGTGGCCAATGAAGGGTCTATCCGTGACTACCAGATGAAAGCGTCGCAGTGGACCATTGGCAAGAATTTTGATTCCACTGGATCCATCGGCCCAGACTTTGTCACAGCTGACGAGTTACCCCTGGGCGCCAAGGGACTGAACGTTCAGTGCCGTCTAAACGGCAAGGTTCTTCAGGAAACCAATACCCGAGAAATGATTTTCGACGTGAGGACGCTGGTCTACGAACTCGCGCGGGCAATCACTTTGATGCCGGGCGACGTTATTCTTACTGGAACGGGTGCCGGTGTTGGTTTTGTCCGTAAGCCGCCGATCTTTATGAAGAGAGGTGATACCTGTGAAATAGAGATTGAGAGTTTAGGTCTCCTGTCGAACCCTGTTCGTAACGAGAAATAATCCGACCTTTTCCATTATTTGGTGCCGCTGCACTCCACTGAAGGTTTAATGAGCGGGGTGCGGCGGATCTCTATATTCAGCGCAGGACAATGTTGCGTCCCTTTTACTAAACTTTCTCCGAGGCTTGCCTCGCGAGTTCTTTTCACGGTCTTTTAGACCGCAGACTCGGCTCATGCTAAATGTGGATTATTTGTTAACGAGAGGCGCTTTGTCGCGGAATACCGGCATGACCCTTTCGGCGAACAGACGCATTGATTGCTCCGCGACGTCGACGTCCATGATGTGCGGCATTAGATGCAGTGATGCGATATCGAATCCGCCCAGCTGGCGGCTGTAATCAGCAATCATGTCAACGATCTCTTCTGGAGATCCGGTCCAACAAATTCCGCGTTCAAGCTGACTGTCGAAATTGTCTTCTTTAAGCGCTGCGATCATCTTATCGTAACCTCTGTAATCCTTGGTGCTGGCCCCGTTTAGCCAGCCTGAGGCGGCGTCCACCAGACGTTCGAGATAAGCATTCAGCAGCGGGCGATAGATATCCCGTGCAGTTTTACCGTCTTCGTCTGCAAACATAGAAAATGACAGCATTATTCGGCCATTGCCGGGGTGCCCCGCCTTTTTCCATTCCTCCCGGTATACGCCGACCAGCTCCGCCATGGTGCCGCCGCCCATAGGGATACCCATGATGTAGTGACCATTGCGACCAGCGAATTCAAAAGATTCCCGACTGCTCATCGCGGCTACCCAAAACGGTGGCCGCGGCGACTGTGTTGGGCGAGGCAAGGAAGTTACGTTGTCAAAGCTGTGAAACCGCCCGTGCCGGGTAACATTTTCGCCCTCCAGCAGAGCCTGTATCTGCTCAACACCTTCTTCATAACGGGCGCGGCTTTCCTCGATATTGACCCCGAACGTCTCGAACTCGTTGGGCAGAAACGCGCGCGCGAACCCAATCTCCAACCGGCCGTTAGAAATGGCATCCATCATCCCAAGCTCGCCCGCTACTTTGAGAGGATTATTAAAAACCGGGAGCACGGCACCCGTGATCATTTTGGCTCTCAGAGATTTTTGCGCTGCGGCGGCTAGAAAAACCACCGGGTTCGGGCTGTAGCCGCCGTAGGGGTGGAAGTAGTGCTCCACGGTCCGAACATGAGTGTATCCCAAGACATCCATCAGCCCGCATAGATAAAGCGCATCCGACCAATAATCGGCTGCCGACTTTTCGTCGGGTGAGCAACTTGGAAAAAAATTGAGGCCAAATTCCATAATGTTCCTTTCTTACGATAGCTTACCCGTAGGCATCAAAGTGTGCCAGTAGCTGAAAAATTGCTAATCTTAATGGGCGGATAAGAGGATAAAGCGGCAATGATCGTAATTTATAAATCTCGTGATACTTCCAATCAGATCCAAGAGTTCTGCGGTCATAGAAAACTCTTCGGATTGGCGTCTTGAATGGAGAACACATGTTCAATTTTACCTTCGGCGACATCACCGTTACTCGGATCGTTGAGATGGAAATGCCAATGCTGGGAGCAACAACTTTTTTCCCCGATTGGGACGACGCCTCGATAGAACCCCATCGCGAATGGATGGTCCCACGTCACTACGACCCTGCAACCGGCAACGTGGTCATTAATATTCAGGGCTTTTTGCTCCGGACCCCGCACCATACGATCCTAGTGGATACCTGCGTTGGCAATCACAAGCCCCGCAAGCGGAAAATGTTTAACAACGCCATGTTTCCGTGGATGTCTAACTTCCTAGCGCTTGGCATTACACCCGACGATATCGATTACGTCCTCTGTACCCACATGCACGTCGATCATGTCGGCTGGAATACAAAGCTTGAAGATGGCCGTTGGGTACCAACCTTTCCAAACGCAAAGTATATTTTTGCAAAAACTGAGTTGGAGTTCTGGAAGCAACAGTCGGAACAAGACCAGATGGCCCGCACCGGGGACTACATTGCCGATAGCGTAGTACCCATATTGGATGCGAAGCAGGAAGTGCTCGTCGACATGGATCACCAGCTGGATGAAGGACTGACCCTTCAGCCGTTGCCAGGGCATACCCCGGGCATGGTCGGTCTTAATATCAAATCTGGAGGCTCGGAGGCCATCCTGTGTGGTGACATGATGCACCATATGATCCAGTGTCATATTCCGGATTGGAGTACCATCGCCTGTGCTGACATGGAGGCCGCGAGGGTTACACGAAAGGCATTTCTTGACCAGTATGCTGATACAGACGTCACCATCATACCGTCCCATTTTCCTTCCCCAACTGCAGGTCTGATTATACCGTATGAAGGTGGCTTTGGATTTAGGTATGTGGGCGAATAACGAGGGTCTACTTAATCAATTTCTGTCGTAATATATAAAGGCAAATTGGTGATATTGCCGTCGTTTTCAGACAAACTCTATATGATGTTTACGTAAACGGTGGAGAACGGCACTCAGGTTTTTGAAATGAGATTTAAGCGTAATGTCCTTTTACGCTGGCCTTTACGACCGTTTAAACCTTACGTTGACAGGCCTAATGTGCCCCAGTATCTTCCGCCGCCAAAACCTATTTAAAGCCGCGTGTGCGCCGAAGGAAAGAGAATGAAGGTCGTCAATTCGCTAAAGTCGGTCAAAAAAAGGGACCGTTTCTGCCGAGTTATCCGCAGGCGAGGTCGCACCTATGTGATCAATAAGCGTAACCCTAGATTTAAAGCTCGTCAGGGCTAAGTTTCTTTGGATAATTTGGACACAGCCGCGCCCTTAGGCGCGGTTTTCTGTTTTGGCTTCTATCTGTAGTTTTCGCTTTTCGAACGTTAGGCTGTTCCAGGGTACAGACCATTGGTTCAATCACATGATTTATAAAATGAACGTCTTTAATCGATGCTTGATTCTAGGATCCCGATCGAAAGCGTAAATTGTTAGGGTTGAGTTGTTCAATTTTTGATACACCCATAAGCTTCATATCTCGTTCTATTTCGACACGCATATTGTTTAGTGCTCGCTCTACGCCGTTTTCGCCCCCCGCCGCGAGCGCATATAGATAAAAACGTCCACCAGAACAGGCCTTGGCACCAAGGGATAATGCCTTCAGTACGTGGCTGCCACGCTGGATACCACCCTCACAAACGACATCGATTTGGTCGCCGACCGCGTCGCAGATTTCAGCGAGTTGGTCGAATGGGCTGCGTGACCCATCGAGCTGGCGGCCACCATGGTTTGAAACCATAATTCCTGTACAGCCTATATCGACGGCTCGCTTTGCATCCTCGACGCTCATAATGCCTTTAAGTGCGAAATGTCCGTTCCATTTCTGGCAAAGGTCTTCCGCATCCTTCCAGTTCATTGATTGGTCGAGCATATTTGCGAAATAGTTACCGACGGACACCGCTACATTTGTGCCTTCACTAACATGGCCGGACAAATGTGGCATGTCGAATTTCTCTTTGGTAAGAAAATGCCATGCCCACCTAGGGTGGGTTGCAAAACTATAGAGAGATTTTGGGGTTAATTTTGGTGGAGAGGTAAATCCGGTACGCAGGTCGCGTTCGCGATTTCCGCCGGTGATGGTATCAACTGTCAACGCCATCACCTCGAACTTTGCTGCTTTAGCCCGCTGCAGCAAGGCGTCATTTAAACCGCGGTCTTTGTGAAAATAAAACTGGAACATCTTCGGGGTCGGCGCGATTTTCGCGATTTGCTCCACGGTGACCGTGGCCAGTGACGACACGCCGAACATAGTTCCAAATTTTGTTGCAGCCCGAGCGACTGCGCGCTCGCCTTCGTGATGGAAAAGGCGTTGCAGTGCGGTTGGGGCGCAAAACAAGGGCATCTCAAGCCTTTGCCCCATTACCTCGACGGATAGATCTACCTCTTCAACGTCTGCCAAAACATTTGGCACTAGATCACATTTTTCATAGGCTTCAGTGTTGCGTCGAAGGGTAATTTCGTCGTCGGCAGCACCATCTATATAATGGAAAATAGGGCTGGGAATTCGACGTTTCGCCAGCCGCCGGAAATCCTGAAAATTATGACATTCGTTTAGCCCCATAGATCGTCTCACTGGTTCTTTATAAATTTTGTAAATGTTGTTGGAGCCTCAATCGTCCAACCGCGCAATTCTTAGGACATTTGTCGCGCCAGGCGTTCCGAACGGGACGCCAGCCGTAATGACCAAACACTCCCCTTTTTGGGCAAGTCCCTCCTCCTTGGCTATCCGGCAGGCTTTTTCAATCATATCTGAAAAGTTCCGGATGTCCTGAGTGATGACAGTATGTATGCCCCAGACTAGTGCGAGGCGCCGCGCTGTGGCTTCGTTCTCAGTCAAGCATAGGATAGGAACTTCGGGCCGTTCCCGGGCGGCACGCAAAGTCGTTGACCCCGATGTCGTATAAGTGACGATAGCGGCTGCATCGATAGTCTCCGTGACCTGGCGGGCGGCGGCGGTGATAGCATCAGGCGCTGTACTTTCCGGGTCTGGGTGGGTGGTGTCCATAGTCGCATGGTACGCATCGTCACGTTCCGTGCGTGCTACGATCCGATCCATGATTGACACCGCTTCAACAGGGTAATCCCCGGCTGCGGTCTCTGCCGATAGCATAACGGCATCGGCCCCGTCATAGATGGCCGTTGCGACGTCGGAAGCCTCGGCACGGGTAGGAGATGGGGCGCTGATCATCGATTCCAGCATTTGAGTTGCGACAAGGACCGGTTTACCCGCTTCACGGCATTGGCGAATAATCTGTTTCTGCAAGCCGGGGACATCTTCAGGCGGCAGTTCGACGCCAAGGTCTCCGCGCGCCACCATTACTGCATCGGATAGCGAAATAATTTCGTCCAGTCTGTCTATCGCCGCTGGTTTCTCTAGTTTTGACAACAGGGCGGCGCAGCCCTGAACGATCTTCCGAGCTTCGGCCACGTCTTCGGGGCGCTGCACAAAGGAAAGCGCGATCCAGTCGACGTTTAGCGACAGCGCGAATTTTAGATCAGCGAGGTCCTTGTCTGTCATGGCAGCGACTTGCAGTACTGAGTTGGGTACGTTGACGCCCTTTCGATCCGTCAGACGGCCGCCCACAGTAACGATAGTATCTGCAAATCCATCCCCTACATTCGTGACCTGCAACCGGATTTTGCCGTCATCGATAAAAATTTGGGTATTTTCCCCCAATCCCGCGAAAATTTCGGGATGTACAAACGGTGCGCGGTCCTGATTACCGGTCGCGGCGTCCGCATCGAGCCTAAACGCTTGGCCCTCCTTCAACTCGACACCGCCGCCCGTCATCTGGCCAATACGCAGTTTGGGCCCCTGTAGATCCGCCACGACAGAAATTGGTCTTCCGTGTTTCTCTTCGACGGTACGAACGGCGTTCATACGAGCTTCGTGTTCGGCATGCGAGCCGTGGCTGAAATTGAATCGGAACACATCAGCTCCGGCGATAAACAGCTCTTCGATCTGTTCCTGACGGTCGCTCGAAGGGCCGAGCGTGGCAATGATCTTAGCGCGCCGGTTCCTTTTCATGAGCCGGGTTATAGAACAGCTTCTATGTGTTCGCCACTAGAGATCAGGATCGCGCGGAAATCATTTACGTTGGTAAGGGTGGGCCCGGTTTTGACAAGATCTCCGAGTACGTCGAAGAACGTATAACTGTCGTGGCGGTTCAGCATGACGGCGGCATCCAGTCCAGAGGCTTTGGCGCGGGCTAGGGTAGCCGGCCCGATTATGGCACCTGCCGCATCTTCGGTGCCATCGATACCATCCGTGTCGCATGCGATGGCGTGAATATTTGGAGCACCGTCGAGCGCTATGGCCAACGCCAGAAGGTATTCGCAATTGCGACCACCACGGCCGGGTTTGTCTGTCAATGTGACAGTGGTTTCCCCGCCAGACAGGATCACCCCCGGCGTCGCGGCAAGCGCCATTCGCGCGTGTTTCAGTCCGAGGTCACGAGCTTCTCCTTCGAGATTATCGCCTAAAAGTGTCGGACAGAACCCGGCTTTACGCGCGGCATCCGCCGCTGCGTTCTGTGAGTCCGCAGGACGCGCGATTAGCTCGAAAATAGTCTTCGCTAGGGCGGGGTCATCCGGTTTGACCGACTCCCATTTTCTTTCGGTGAGGGCTATGCGGGCGAGCGGTGGCAAATTGATTTCTCGCCGATCTGAGATCGTAAGTGCGTCCAGGCATGTCGTCGGATCGCCGACCGTGGGTCCAGATCCTATAACCGCTGGATCGTCCCCCGGCACATCCGATATTGCGAGTGTCGCGACACGTGCAGGAAAGGCAGCTTCGGCCAGACGCCCGCCCTTAACGGCAGAAAGATGTTTGCGCAGACAGTTAATTTCGTCGATTGGCGCGCCGGATTTCAGTAGGGCATGCGTGATTTCCTGCTTGTCGTCGAGGTTGAGCCCGTCAGCGGGTTTTACCAGCAGCGAAGATGCACCGCCCGATATAAGAAACAGTAACAGATCATCCGCGGTCAGGTTTTTCGCGAGCGAAAGGAACCGTTCGGTGGTCGCACGGCCAACTTCGTCGGGCAGGGGGTGGCCGGCTTCGACCACTTCGATTTGGTCGCAGTCGATTCTGTGCCCATAGCGCGTCAAGGCTAATCCCGATATATCACCACGCAAATGGGTTTCCGTCGCGCGCGCCATTGACGCCGCGGCCTTGCCCACAGATAGAACCAGCGTCTGTCCCTTTGGCGGTGCTGGGAGGAACGATGCTAGGGTGTTCTCGGGATCAGCCGCCGAGACTGCTGCGTCGAACAATTCGCGGAGGAATTTGTCTGGTTGCGGCATGCTCATCGGTGGGTGCTGCCCCGCCGCGCCAGCAGGATGCCTGCCAGAACGATCATTCCGCCGATACCCTGTTGGGGGCTGATAATCTCGTCGAATAGGAGCCAGGCGACTACCGCTGCGGTTACAGGCTGTACCAGAAGTGTAACAGAGGCGAATGCGACTGGAAGGTGTGCCAGAGCCCATGCGATCAGCCCTTGACCAAAAACCTGCGGTCCCGCCGCTAACGCTATCAGAAATATCCAGCCGCCAACCGTCATCGGAAAAAAACCTTCCCCACATACTAGCGCGGCAGGTGCCATGCAAATCGCGCTTACCGGTATGGCATATTTCATAATCGTCATAGTAGAAAACCGTTTTCGCAGCCGTTCCACGGACATCTGGTACGCGGCATAGAATACAGCCGTCAGCACACCCAGAAGATCGCCCAAAAAATGATCGTCGCTGAGCGACAGACTGGCCCGAGATAGGATTAAAACACCGGTCATAGCGGCCGCGAGGCCCGCAAGATATGTGTTGGTAACCCGTGTTCGAAAAATTAGCCATCCGCCAAGGACGACGAAAACCGGAGCTACATTGGCGAGCAGGGTAGAGTTAGCAACGGTCGTCATTTGAATGGAGTAGTGCCAGGCCATAATATCGGCCGCTAGATATAGCCCTGCCATACCGATCAACAGAAAATCGCGGAGCGACCGAGGCGCTTCGTCGCCTTCTGTCTCTTTGTTACGAGGCAGAGTTACGGCAATCAACCAATAGAGCGGAATTGCCAGAAAAAACCGATAAAACCCGGTCGCCAAGGGGCCAATTTCGCTCAACCGAACCAGAATTGGTGCGAAGGCAATTGTAACGGCACCAATAAAGATTGCGAGGATCGCGATACGCTCACGGTTCAAACGGGAGGGGTCCGGGAAATTAGTCATATGTCCGCCTTATATCGGCTAAGCCCGACCTCTCCAACGGCGTTTTGCAAGTAAGCGCGATACGTCCTATATCAGGATAGCATATTGCCGAGGAGAACCGTCATGGATGACCATACCCGCACCGAACTTGAAGCAGCTGCGTTCCGCAGCCTCGTTACTCATTTGCGCGAACGTACAGACGTGCAAAATATTGATTTAATGAACCTGTCAGGCTTTTGCCGAAACTGCCTCAGCCGCTGGTATCAGGAAGCAGCGAATGAAAAAGGGATCGAAATGGACAAGGAAGCTGCTCGAGAAATCGTCTACGGCATGCCGTTTGTCGAATGGCGCGAGAAGCATCAAACCGAAGCGACCCAGGAACAGAAGGCGGAGTTTTCTAAGGCAAATACCAATCATTGATCCACAGTTGAACCGGGGTTTTCCACTAGAAACTGATTATTTGTGATTAAAGTAAAGGTTCTGTTTGTTTCCGATTCGTCAATGCGCTCCTAGTCTCCCAAATGTTGAAAACGGGACATAAAGGAGCACTATAATGACTGAGGGTGGCCCCATAGCGCAGGACCGGCTGCGCTCGTTCATTGAACGTATCGAGCGCTTAGAAGAGGAAAAAATGGCTCTCAGCGCCGATATCAAAGAGGTCTACGCCGAAGCAAAGGGTACAGGCTTCGACGTGAAGACAATGCGAAGGGTGATTAGCCTCAGAAAAATGGATGCTAGCGACCGTCAGGAGGCCGAGTTCTTACTTGATACTTATTTGTCGGCGCTCGGTATGATAGATCAACCTGCA
>JAYYZV010000104.1:0-17899 GCA_036339975.1 Pseudomonadota bacterium
GGAACGGGTTGGTCTTAGCGAAAAAATGCTGGACTGCTGCGATCATCTGATCAAGATCCCGACAAAGTTTTCTCTGAACCTTGCCACAACGGGGGGCATCGTAATGTACGACCGTATGTTGTCGATGGGGCGTTTCGCTGACCGACCGGTGATGGCGGGGGCGTCGTCGGAACCCTTGCCTGAGCATGTATTCGGCACGCCGGTTTTGCGCCGGGCACCCCCAAAGTGAAAGGATAGAGATGAGGTTTCTTATAGCTGCTCTAGTCGCTGGCATTCTGTCGTCGGTCTCTCCGGTTTTGGCAACACAAATCGGCACTTTCAAAGACTGGTCGGCCTATGCGGAAGGTAAGGGTAAATCGCGGACTTGCTGGATCTACAGCGAACCAATCAAGAACGAGGGTAAATACAAGAAACGAGGCCGGATCTACTCAATGGTTAGCCATGCGCAGGGTGGCAAAGTGATTAATCAGGTCCAGTTCACGGCTGGATACACGTTCAAAAACGGTAGCACAGTGCGGGTCATGATTGGCAGGCAGACGTTCGAGCTTTTCACCGATGCCGATACCGCTTGGGCGCAAAACCCGAAGGATGACGTGATGATGGTTCGGGCTATGCGGTCCGGTGCGAAAATGATCGTTAACGGTGTATCGTCACGTGGCACTCAGACGAAGGATACCTACTCCCTCTCGGGTATTTCCGCTGCGCATAAAGCCATAGGAAGGGCGTGTAGGATCAAATAGACCGCGTCTGGCGCCTCCGACCCGTGGGGTTTAGACTGCGCGGTATGATCATGGCTACGATCCCCCATATGAAACGGAATGTCGCGCTGCTGTCGCTTTGTCAGGGCTATGCGCAGACGTCGGTAACCGTGGTGATCAGCGTGTCTGCGTTGGCGTCGCTGCTGATCCTGGAAGACAAGTCGCTGGCAACATTGCCGCACGCCTTTATGTGGGTGGCAACCGCTTTGGCGGCGACACCAGCGTCCCTTTTGATGAAAAAATATGGACGTCGCCGTGGTTTTGCCGTTGGATCGATCTTTGGGCTTCTCGGGTGCACATTCTGTACGCTCGGGCTCTATATTGGCGATTTCTGGTTGTTTGTCGCCGGAACGTCGTGCTTTGGAGCGTTCAATGCCTTCAACCAGTATCTGCGATTTGCCGCTGCCGAAGCCGCTGATGACGAGTTCCGGCCCACAGCAATTTCCTGGGTGATTGGCGGCGGAATTCTGGCGGCGTTCGTCGGAGGCACCCTGGCTGGAAATACAGCCAATCTGATGGCTCCCCAGTTTGTGGCGACCTACATCATGCTCGCTGTTACTCCAATCCTATTCGCGATCACGATCCAGTTCATACGGATGCCTGAGCCGGAGCGATCTGTCGCTGGGGGAAAGGATAAAAAGTCTTCCGGTCGGCCGCTGGGGCTGATAATGAAACAGCCTGCCTTCGTTGTGGCGGCCATCGGCACATCGGTTTCTTGGGCTGGGATGATCCTGATGATGGCGGCGACCCCATTGTCGATGAAGCTGTGCGGTCTGGAGACGGATGTGCCCTTCGTCATCCAGTGGCACATGTTCGCCATGTTTGCCCCGTCGTTCTTCGCCGGTCAGTTAGTCAGCCGGTTCGGCAACCTCAATGTTGTCATGATGGGATTTGTGCTTTTCTTCGGCGGGATCGTCGCCGGACTTACAGGCGTCACATTGGCTAATTTTTTTCTCACCAATATGCTGATCGGTGCCGGTTGGAACCTAATGTTAATCGGCTCTACGTCTTTGCTGGTCACGAGCCACACCGAAGAGGAGAAGGGCAAGGTACAGGGTGCGAATGACACAATCGCCTACATGTTGGCGGCAATTTCTTCTTTTTTTGCTGGCTATCTGCAGATCGAAATCGGTTGGAATGCTGTAATGATCGCCATCGTGCCTCAGATCCTGATCGTCGCCGCGGCCGTCTATTGGATGCGCTCCGTTAACGCCCGGACAATGGCGGTTAAATAGCCGGTTGAATCGCGGACGCTTAGGCTGGGTTATACGGTTCCCCATACTTCATGTGCCAATTCTACAATCAGTTCGAGTTTTCGCCTTGTCGCATCCATATCGAGGACCTGCCCGTCCCCGCTTCCCGATGAAAACCCGCACTGAGGGCTCAACGCCAACTGTTCCAAGGGTATGATAGCCGCTGCGGTGTCGATTTGGGATTTTACCTCCGACTTGCTCTCCAGCATTGGCGATTTTGAACTTATCAACCCTAGTACAACTAGCTTGCCAATCGGTACATGCCGAAGCGGCGCAAAATCACCTGCCCGTTTGGAATCGTATTCCATAAGGATAGTGTCGACGTCTAGCTGGTTAAAAAGTTGTTCTGCGATCGGTTCGTAGCCGCCTTCACCCATCCACATACCCTTCAAATTGCCACGGCACATATGTAGCCCAATGGTCATATTGTCCGGGCGTTGTGATATGGAATCGTTGATAACTTGAATATAGGTATCGGTCAGTGTGTCCGGATCTTCACCGCGGCGGCGAATTTCTTCCCTCGCTGAATCGTCACAATTGCAGGGGAGCGCAGTATCGTCAAACTGCACAAAGGTGCAGCCCGCGGTTGCTAAATCTGCGATCTCAGCACGGTAGATGGCGACGAGGTCGGCGAAATAGGCGTCTCTGTCGGGATAGGTGTCCTTGTCAAAACTTTGGTCGCCGAGGAAAAAATGCAACACCGGCGGTGACGCCATAGTGACTTTGGGGACACCTTTAGGTTTCAGGGAATTAAGGTAGCTGTAGTCATCGACAACAATGCCTTCCCGCCGTTTGACCTTGGTTTCCGCATACGGTGAAGGTGGCACAAATACATCGCCGTCACCGTTCTTGAACGCGATTGTGCCCTCCTCTCGGATAACCATGCCCTCGATTGCATCGATGACGCCAGACGACCATGCTGCGCGCCGATACTCGCCGTCAGTCACGCTCGGTAAACCGAGGGCGTCCTGGAAGGTAACAATTTCCGCGATGGCTTGATCCTGAAGTTGGCGAAAACATTGGTCGGTGAGTGCCCCCGTGCGGTACGCACGCGCCGCTTGTATTAGCTCCTTGGGGCGCAGAAAGCTGCCGACATGGTCGGCACGGAAGATATGCTTCTCGTTTTTCATCGTTGTTATTAGCTACCTCACTTTACACGTGATTTGGCCGCTTTATTGTCCGCAAAACCCGACACAAGCTTGTCGTACTGGCGATCATCCAAAGGATGCCCCGAAGGGAGGGCGACAGGTTCATGGAGCGACCTTCCGGGCGGGCAAAAAGCGCAGTTGATCAGGCGATGGGTGCGCCTATATTGCCGTCATGTCAACGACAGCTGAAAAACGGACCCCAGACATGGCCGCATCTAAAAAAGACGGTCGGCTCGACCTCGTTGGCCTGTCGCGCGACGAAATGGGGACCGCACTTGCCGAAATGGGTCTGCCAAGGTTCCGGCTGAAGCAGTTATGGCACTGGATTTATCATCACGGCGTGCGTGACTTTTGCGATATGACAACTATCGCCAAGGGCCTGCAACCCGAGCTAGCAGAAAGATTCACGATATCCCGTCCAGGTGTTGCGACACAACAAACGTCGATTGATGGAACCCGAAAATGGCTGATGGAATTTACCGATGGGAAAATGGCGGAAGCGGTACACATTCCAGAGGAAGACCGTGGTGCTGTCTGCATCTCTTCTCAGGTCGGTTGTACGCTTGCCTGTAAGTTCTGCCATACCGGCACTCAGCGGATGGTCCGGAACCTTAAGTCTAGCGAAATCGTTGGCCAGTTTATGCTGGCGCGCGATTCTTATGGTGAATGGCCATCTTCCAAGGAACCGCGCCGGCTCACAAATATTGTCATGATGGGCATGGGAGAGCCCCTTTATAACTATGACAACGTCGTTAAGGCGTTGCGTATCATTATGGACGAGGAAGGCATCAACGTTTCCCGGCGCCGTATCACACTGTCGACTGCGGGTGTCGTGCCGATGATACGCAAGGTCGGTGCCGATCTCGGTGTCCAGCTGGCAATTTCGCTTCACGCGGTGACTGACGATTTGCGCGATGAGATCGTACCAATCAACAAAAAATACCCGATCGCGGAATTGCTGGATGCGTGCCGCGCCTACCCCATGGCGAAGAATTCGCGTCGCATCACGTTTGAGTACGTCATGCTGAAAGGAATAAATGACACGCCTGCGGACGCTCGCGAACTTGTCCGCCTGATCCGCGGCATCCCCGCTAAGGTTAATCTCATCCCATTCAACCCCTGGCCCGGTGCCCCGTACGAATGTTCTACTCAGGAAGATATTGTGGCATTTTCCGATATCGTGAACTTGGCCGGGTATTCGTCTCCGGTACGCACACCGAGAGGACGCGACATACTCGCAGCATGCGGACAATTAAAGACTGCTAGTGAGCGGGAAAGAAAACACATCTAAACAGTCATCGATTTGGGGCGACGTGATCCCCGAGGTCGCAGGAGATGATAAAATTTACGGACCTGAGCGGGGCCGCGGTTTTTCTATGTACTCCCCCACACCCTCACTTCCCGGGAGTGCAGATTGATCGGTCGGCCGGGAACCGTTTCCTCCTGCTTGCCGCGCCACTAGGAATGCCTATACTCCGCGCGATTCCGCTCCGCGGAATACGAAATATGAATTGAGGGGCGCTCCATGGCCGGATCAAAACCCGGAGAGGTCAATAAAATCGTGCTTGCCTATTCGGGAGGGCTCGATACATCCGTGATTCTGAAATGGTTACAGCAGACCTACGACTGTGAAGTCGTCACCTTCACCGCCGATCTGGGTCAGGGTGAAGAAGTTGAACCAGCACGTGAAAAGGCAGAGGCGGCGGGCGTAACGGAAATCTATATCGACGATTTACGTGAGGAATTTGTCCGCGATTTTGTATTTCCAATGTTCCGCGCCAACGCACTGTACGAGGGAATTTACCTCCTCGGCACGTCAATTGCGCGACCGCTGATTTCTAAACGTCAGATCGAAATAGCCCGTCAAACTGGGGCCGATGCCGTCAGTCACGGCGCCACTGGAAAGGGCAATGATCAGGTGCGGTTCGAGCTTGGCTATTATGCACTGGAGCCTGATATCAAGGTTATTGCTCCCTGGCGCGAATGGGACCTAGATTCCCGCACCAAGCTTATGGAATTTGCCCGCAGCAACCAGATTCCTATCGCGCGTGACAAGATTGATGAGCCGCCGTATTCGACGGATGCTAATCTTCTGCACATCTCCTACGAGGGGAAGGCGTTGGAAGATCCTTGGATCGAAGCGGACGATGCTATGTATACGCGCTCCGTCTCACCCGAAAAGTCGCCGGATACACCGACCTATATAGAGGTAGACTTTGAGGCGGGTGATGCGGTGGCGATAGACGGCGACAAAATGTCGCCGGCGACATTGCTGACCAAATTGAACGATCTTGGCGGGGCTAACGGAATAGGACGCATAGATATTGTAGAGAATCGCTATGTCGGGATGAAGTCGCGTGGCGTATACGAAACTCCGGGCGGCACAATTCTCGCGGCCGCCCATCGCGGAATTGAATCCATCACGCTTGACCGTGGGGCGGCACATCTAAAAGATGAACTAATGCCGCGTTACGCAGAGCTGGTTTATAACGGGTTTTGGTTTTCGCCCGAACGCGAAATGATACAGGCCGCGATCGACGAAAGTCAAAAATACGTTACTGGTAAGGTGCGGTTGAAACTATTCAAGGGATCGGCGAGCGTCGTTGGGCGGAAGTCGCCTGTCAGCCTTTATTCCCAGCAGCATGTTACTTTCGAGGCAGATACCGTTTACGATCAACGCGATGCTGAGGGCTTTATCAAGCTAAATGCCCTGAGGCTGCGGCTGATGAACGCACGTAAAAAATGAAAAATACCACCGGGGTCACTAGGCCCCGGTTTCTATTTTCCGCTTTTTGGGCATTGTTAGCCGCGGCAAGCTTTGCCGTCATGATGGCTAGCGTCCGGTATATGGACGGCAAGTTCGACGCTTTCGAGATCGTCTTCTTTCGAGCACTGATCGGTATTTTTATCGTCATTCCGCTTGTTTCGAAATCGGGTTTTGCAACGCTACGGACTAACCGGCTTCCGATGCATCTGGTGCGCACACTTTTCGCCCTTTTCGCCATGGCGACCCTGTATTACGCACTGGCTTTAATTTCTGTCGCGCAGGCAGTGGCGCTGACATTCTTGATACCTTTATTCACAACAATCGCTGCAGGCACAGTGCTGCGCGAAAAAGTCGGACTGCACCGCTGGGGTGCGACCCTGATTGGTTTTGGGGGTGCTCTGATTATTATACGCCCCGGCTTTATAGAACTCAGCCTGCCGGTCCTGCTGGTCGTTCTGTCTTCGGCGCTCTACGCCGGGGCGTGGTCCAGTGTAAAAATCCTGACCCGGACCGATTCGGCAGCCGTGACGGTCTTTTGGATGAACCTGCTGATGGTACCGTTGACCGCCATTCCGCTAATCTTTGTATGGGTATCTCCCGGACCGGAAGACTTCCTGTCCATCGCCATCATGGCTTTATCGGGGTGGGCTGCCCATTTCTGCCAGGCCCGGGCATTCGAAACCGCAGATGCCAGCGCCGTGATGCCGTTTGATTTCCTTCGCCTGCCGTTGGGTGCGTTGTTCGGGTATTTGCTTTTCACCGAAATGATAGACGTCTGGACATGGATAGGGGCCGTGGTGATTTTCCTCTCCGGATATTACATCACCCGTCGTGAGGGGTTAAAGAAGAAAGCCTAAACCATTCAGACCGAAAACTGGTCTAGCCAGAAAAAGGTTTCAGGCGACATATAGGATGACGATATAGAGAAAGGCGCTAAGCCTATTTTGTTACCAGAAGACGTTCTGCCTTTAGAGAGTGCGTTGGCCATAGGGCAAAAAAATGGCTTTTCAGCCTATGTTTTGCGGCATCAAGCCACCGGATTGACGGCTATCAGCACAACGACACCTCAGATGTCGGGAACTTCAATTCCGTTCTGTCGGCAGGCGGCGACCAGCGTATTACGCAATAAGCATGCGATAGTCATTGGCCCGATTCCGCCGGGAACCGGTGTAATTGCGCCGGCATGGTCAACGGCTTCATCGAAGTCGACGTCGCCGACAAGACGCATTTTACCTTCCTCTTCGCCCCGCACCCTGTTGATACCTACGTCGATAACTGTCGCCCCTGGTCTAATCCAGTCACCCTTGATCATCTGAGGTCGGCCCACCGCCGCGATCAGAATATCGGCTTTGCGGCAGACGGTCGGAAGATCGGTGGTGCGGGAATGGGCAATGGTGACAGTGCAGTTAGCATTCAGCAACAGTTGCGCCATCGGCTTGCCCACGATGTTCGATCGTCCAACGATGACGGCGTTTAGCCCCTCGAGATCACCAAGCAGATTCTCCAGAAGAATACAGCAGCCTAGTGGCGTGCAGGGCACCATACCCTCGCGGCCAGCTGCCAGTAACCCCACATTGTGGAGGTGAAACCCGTCAACATCTTTTTGGGGGTCTATGACATCGATTACGGAATTGGTGTTGATCTGATCGGGTAGGGGCAACTGAACCAGAATGCCATTCACCGCTGGGTCGTCGTTCAGTTTATCGATAAATGCTAGCAGGTCTGCCTCTGACGTGTCTTGCGGCAGCGTTTTCCCAAGAGAGGTCATTCCAGCCTCTATTGTTTGCCTGTTCTTATTCCGCACATAGACTTGGCTTGCCGGGTCCTCGCCCACCAGTAAAGCGGCCAAGCCCGGGACGATACCGTGGTTTTCTTTAAGTTTGGAGGTTTCGGTTTTGATCCGCTCGCGCAGGCCCGCGGCGAACCCTTTGCCGTCAATTATGCGATCATCGGTCATCGTGGGAAATCAGGAAGCGATCCAGATGTAGATTTGACGGAGGATGCCATCCTTTACGAAAAGTAGCAGAAGAATGGCGATGAGAGGCGAAAAATCAATTCCGCCAAAGTTCGGCAGAAGGTTGCGGATTGGCTGAAGCATGGGCTCGGTCAACCGATAAAGCGTATTACCAGCCATGTAGATGAAACGATTGCTGGTGTTGATAACGTTGAAGGCGACCAGCCAACTCATGATCGCCGAGATGATGAAACACCACATGTATAGGTTCACGACGATGTCGAGGAGGTTGAATAGAGTAGCAATTAGCTGCATGGAATTGGCGCCTGTGAGTTAGTGAGCGCAGGGTAACGATGGCCTGTTCTGGGTGCAAGCGGTTCGCGCGCAACGGGTGGTTAACAGTCCTCAAATAAACTGTGGTAGCTTTGTTTTAGGTTGCTTGACAGAGAACTGGTTCCTCCACATTATCCGCCCGCCCGATCCTCCCGGATTGGTGCTGTGGGGCCGTAGCTCAGTTGGGAGAGCGCGTCGTTCGCAATGACGAGGTCGTCGGTTCGATCCCGATCGGCTCCACCAACTTCCGTGCAACTCATTATCATGATGTAGCGACCGCGTAGTAAAAGTAATAAGGGCAGCTATTTAAGCTGCCCTTATTAATATCTCTTTTTCCAATCCGTCAGGACATGCCGTCCAGATCGTCAATGACCTGTCCCGGATGGTCCGCTGGCGTCACCTGATCATAGGCGGCGGCGACCTTTCCATCGGGTCCAATCAACACAGATTTTCGTGGCGATCGTGCACTGTCTGGTTCGGAAACACCGAAATCGACGGACATGCCTCCATCTTCATCACTCAACAGGTCGTATGGAAAAGAGAATTTTTCGCGAAACGCGCCGTTGTCAGCTGGGCTGTCATATGACACACCAACGATTGATGCGTTTCGGTCTTCGAAGTCTTGGATTCTATCACGGAACCCGTTTCCTTCGATGGTTCAGCCGGGAGTATCGGCTTTGGGATACCACCAGAGCAGGACATAGCGGCCGGCAAAATCGTCTTTCTTAACCGTGTTTCCGTCCTGGTTCGGCAAGCTGAAATTAGGCGCGTTGGCACCTGCAGCGATCAGAGCCATTTAAATTCTCCGTTAGAAGTGTCGTACTAAGGGAATATAGCACGGGAGTGACAGCGCCAACATAGGGTCAAAAAAACCCGGCAAAAATACCAGGTTTTTTTGGATATGATCCGGTCTATCAAACGAAATCGGGTTCGCTGCGTTTCCGGCAGCGCAGGCACAAGCGATTATGCCACCCTTCGCTTGCGAACATTTCGCCGCAGGACATGCAATTACGCTCGGTGGGTACGTCGCTTATGGCACGATGGTCCATTACCAGTTCTTCGGCTTCCAGCGAACTTGTGTTCGATTCGCTCATAAAATGGCTCCCTTTTCGTATTTGATTACGATGTAATCGTCGGTTGTCCCAACCACCGTTGCAGTGGCAATTTAATTTTTCGCGTCTAGGCGATTTGCCTCCCGTATGTCCGCGTTATCTATGCACTTGTTAATCACCTGCCCCTTGACGGCCACAGGCGTGCGAGCGGTTCTATACGGTATGGTCTACCTTCCATCCCAGCTTACATGAGCAGAAAACGTACTTTCCACTCAGCCGGAGAAGTCATCAGTGTTATTCCCCGATATGACTATTCCCCATACACCAGCAGTATAACATATAATGCCCCGAAATGGGTAGTAAATCCTTATAAGCGCATGGTTTTTCCGAAAATTCCACAGTGCCCCCCTGGGAAGCCCTAAGAACTTCCGAAACACGGCTAATTAACTCCTTATTTGAACGACTGACTAGACGGAATTGCTGCGATTGCGGCGGCTGCTACTTCGCGATCTTGCTCCCCTGTGCCGGATCCCACGCCGACGCCGCCGATGCAGTGACCACCCACAATAATCGGCAGACCGCCAGGCAGGTTAATGCGCTGGCCGTCGGTACCAATCGCCAGTTTTATGTCAACGCCTTCCATCAGGCCGCCGGACGGATCGCCATAACAGGCCGCAGTGCGCGCCTTACGCAGAGATGTCTCTAGTGACATATGAAAAGCGCCATCCATTCGGATGAAGGATAGCAGGTTCCCGCCATTATCGACGATTGAAATACACTGCGGCTGACCCATTTCGGCTGCCTTTGCTATACCTGCGTTCAGCGCAGCCAGCGCACCTTGATGTGTGAGTTTGAGAAACTTTTCTGTTTCAGCCATGGCGCTACCCTCCAATTGCAAATTTTTGGCAGTTTTCCATTCAGGGCGGATCCGCGCAACCATACCCGGAATTTTTAGAAGAGATAAAAAAAGGTTGGTCGGCAGGTCCTTTGGTGTTGCGGTCTGGAGTTTCTAATTATAGAGCATCTTCGCAACAGCATGCCGAAATCAGCTGTCGTTGATTGATCACATTATGCCCTAAAATCTTTTTTGTCTCCGTCGTTATCTTAACCGGCGGCGGCCGGCTGTGGGTTTTCTACGGGGCGGTCGTCGATACACCAGTGAATTAGTGCGGCAGTGGCTGACAGGCCGATCGCCAGCCACCAAGCCGCGTGGTAAGTCCCAAATATGTCGTAAAACAACCCTCCCAGATATACGCCGGTAAATGCGCCTAGCTGGTGGCTCAGAAAGACAATGGCGAACAAGGTAGACATGTACCGCGGACCGAAAACCTGAGCGACAATACCGCTGGTAAGGGGTACGGTCGATAGCCACAAAATCCCCAGAATGGCGCTGAAACCAAGGACTGTTATTTCATTAATCGGTACGTAGAGAAAAACCAAACACAACAGGCCGCGAGCCCAGTATAGCTGGCTCAATAGATTTTTCTTTCTCCATCTTCCTCCAGCCCAACCAGCGATGATGGTACCGAAAAGATTGAATAGGCCGATCATGCTGATCGCTGCGGTTGCGAGCCAGGGCCCGGCACCGGTATCAGTCAGATATTTGGGCAGGTGGGTGCCCACGAATTGGACTTGAAAACCGCAGACAAAAAATCCCATGACCAATAACCAATATCCACGGTGCCCACTCGCCTTCTTCAAGGCGGAACCCAGACTTTCTGTGTCTGGTTTAGAGAATGCACTGTCCCCCGCCCATCTCATAGAATAGGCGAGCGGGACCGCGAAGGCAGCGATAAGTGCCAGTCCCACTATTCCACCCGACCAACCGAAACCGT
Source organism: Pseudomonadota bacterium (assembly GCA_036339975.1). Lineage (GTDB taxonomy): Bacteria > Pseudomonadota > Alphaproteobacteria > MPNO01 > UBA830 > UBA830. The sequence goes on from JAYYZV010000104.1 coordinate 11,101, forward strand.
CTATAAGGCCCATGCTAGTCAGGGCGAAAGTGAATTGCCCTGCGGACCCGCCTGCGGTGACGATCCCAAGCCAAAGAGTGCGAGATTTTTCAGGCGCGATGCGGCCGACTATGCCCAGTGGCAGTGTCAGCCCTACGCCCGATGCCCCGATGCCTACGATTAGGCCGGCAGACAAAAACATCGTTTCTGGAGTTGCCGATACGGAAATAAGGGCGAGTCCTGCCGCGTAAAGGGCGGCGGCCAAGGCGATCACGGTCGTCGGCCGCATCCAGCGATCGGCTAATGCGCCGGCAAACGGCGCTGCAAACCCCATTACTAGGTTCTGTGTGGCTATAGCTATAGCGAATTCGCTGACGCCCCATTTCAGATCTGTGCTGATTGGCTCTAGAAAAAGGCCAAAACTCTGTCGGGACCCGTTTGCGATTAGCACCACTGCCGTAGCGGCAAACAAAATGTAGATTGGCGAACGATAGAAATCTTTCATGTCAGAAAGTCCCGGATTTGTATATCCGTCACACTATAGTTGCAGGCTGTGGTACTGCAATTAGCCGTCGCTGCGCCCGAGCTTATGAAGGTCGGCTCCGGTTGTGATTTTTTCTGCCTCCGCGACCTCTCCCAGCTCGATCAACTCGATTTTCTCCCCCCGGCTGGTAACCTTACTGGTTGAGGTGCGGATTTTACCGATATCCTCTTGCGCTTGGCGGAAATGGGTCTGCAAATTGCCTACCCGATCGTCTATACGCCCTACATCAACTAGCATTTTGCGGACTTCGGTCTGGATGAGACCTGCCTGCTCCTGCATGGAAGCGTCTTTCAAAACCGCGCGAACAGTGTTTAGCGTCGCCATCAGGGTTGTTGGCGATACGATCCAGACCCGGGCGCGGTAGGATTTTTCGACCGTTTCCGGATGATTGGCATATAGCTCCGCATAGACCGCTTCCGATGGCAGGAACATCAATGCGGATTCCGCCGTTTGGCCCGGGATGATGTAGCGTTCCGCGATGTCGCGGACATGTTTAAGTACATCCGAAGAGAACGCGCGGGCAAATTGCGCACGACTTGCTTCGTCTTCGGCCGCCCGTAGGCCATGATAGCTTTCCAGCGGAAACTTTGCGTCGATTGCGATCACGCCTGGCGGATTGGGTAGATTGAGAACACAGTCGGCGCGCTTGTTATTGCTAAGAGTTTTTTGAAATTCGTAGGCTGACGGCGGAAGAGCTGCTCGAACGAGATCATGCAGTTGGATTTCCCCGAACGCGCCGCGTGCTTGCCGGTTGGTCAGTACATCCTGCAGTTGAACCACCTGCGCTGACAGATCCGTAATGTTTTTCTGAGCTGCATCTATAACCGCCAGCCTTTCCTGTAATTTGGTCATCGTCTCTGACGATTTCGAATTGGTATTTTGCAGGGTGTCCCCAATCCGTTTGGTGACGTCAGCGAGGCGTTCTTCAAGCGTTTTCGTGATTGCGATTTCCTGACTCTGCAGTCGTTCGGATAGCGCTTTTTGGCTTGCGGCATCTGCATCGGCAATCTGCGACAGCCGACCGGCAAGTTCCAAGTGTTGTGCGGTCAATCTTTCTGCCGTCCGTGCCATGTCTTTAGATGCATCGCGGGACCCGCTTCGCAATAATGCCAAGACGGTAACTACCAGAGATCCGGCGGCGACAACCACCGCAATAAAGGTGATAAGCTCCATCGGAGAGAACATATCACGAACTTTTCCGAATCGGCGGAACACTCGTCGCGGCGAATGTGAAGCTTGACCCTGCGATACCGAACGCATACCTACACCCGAAGGAAAACTGTGGATTTTGATACCATGGCATTGCTGCCTATTATCACCGCACCGGATCCTAGACTGAAGAAAGTCGCGGAGCCGGTCGAGACCGTTGATGATGATGTGCGTCGTTTGATGGACGATATGCTGCAAACGATGTATGCCGCGCCTGGCGTCGGGCTGGCGGCGCCGCAGGTCGGTATTTCTAAACGGGTCGTGGTTGTCGATGTCTCCCGCCCCGATGAAAATTCGTCGCCGATGCAGATGGTAAACCCCGAGATAATAAATTCTTCCAATGTATTTTCCGTTTTCCAAGAGGGTTGTTTGTCGTTGCCGGAGCACTTCGCGGATGTGAAGCGCCCCGATAGTGTGCGGGTGCGGTATCTCGATTACGAGAACGAGACCCGGGAACGGGATTTGGACGGTTTTCTGGCTACCTGTATCCAGCACGAGATCGATCATCTCGACGGCGTGCTTTTTGTGGATCACATCTCCAGCCTCAAGCGCGGCATGATATTGCGTAAACTAACCAAGCTCAAAAAAGCGGACGCGAAGGCGGAAGCCAAAGTGGGCGTCTGAGGGTTCTCGGATGCGGGTTGTTTTCATGGGTACGCCCGCCTTCTCGGTACCGGCAATGTCGGCGCTCATAGGGGCAGGTCATAACGTGGTTTGCGTTTATTCTCAGCCCCCTCGCCCCGCTGGTCGCGGGCACAATGATCGCCTATCCCCGGTTCAGGAGTTTGCTGAATCCTTGGGTCTCGAAGTACGGTATCCCGTCAATCTGAAGGATTCGGCCGCGCAGTCGAAATTTGCCGCTATTAACGCGGACGTCGCAGTCGTCGCTGCCTATGGCCTTATTCTGCCCAAGGAGATACTGGATGCACCTAGGCTTGGTTGTCTAAACGTCCATGCATCGTTACTGCCGAGATGGCGCGGCGCGGCACCAATCCAGCGCGCAATTCTTGCCGGAGATACGGAGACTGGCGTAACAATCATGCAGATGGACGAAGGCCTCGACACCGGCCCCATGCTGGCGGCCGAGGCCGTACCGATAACCGGTGCGACCACAGCATCTAGTCTTCATGATACACTTTCAGAAATCGGGAGCCGCCTGATCGTTGATGTTCTTTCAGGCGACCCGCCGGCACCTGTATCGCAGCCAAAAAACGGCGTTACTTACGCTCCGAAGCTTGATGGTTCGGAAGGCCGGGTGGACTGGGCACTGGATGCAATTGAACTCGACCGGCGGGTGCGTGCACTCAACCCCTGGCCGGGTGTCTGGTGCGAACGCGACGGCCAACGCTTGCGTATTCTCGCAGCGGCGCCAGCAGATGGAGCAGGCCCCCCGGGGACAGTTCTTGCCGAGCCTTTAACCGTCGCCTGCGGCGCTGGTGTGCTGAAAATCGAATGTGTCCAGCGTGCGGGAAAATCAGCAATGCCCGCTGAAGATTATGTGCGAGGTAACCCCGCGCCGGTGGGGACAGTCCTCAAATGACCCGATGGAAGCTAACTGTAGAATATAACGGTGATGCCTATGCCGGGTGGCAGCGTCAGGAAAACGGTCCGTCGATACAGCAATCGATGGAGGAAGCCGTGCTTCGATTCTGCGGAGAGAAAACGAGGGTCCATGGTTCCGGCCGGACTGACGCTGGGGTGCACGCGCTGGGACAGGTTGCGCATGTCGATATCGCAAAAGCGGCCGATGCCCATACGGTTCGCGAAGCGCTGAACGCGCATATGCGGGATGAGAAGATTGTGGTGACCGAGGCGGTTTCGGTTCCCGCCGATTTTCACGCTCGCGTTTCTGCGGTGGAACGAAGTTATCTTTACCGCATCCTAAATAGGAGGTCGCGCCCAGCTTTGGAGGCAGGTCGGGTCTGGCATGTGCCGTTACCACTGGATGCGGACGCTATGAATGACGCCGCGCAGGTGTTGGTCGGCCGTCACGATTTCACGAGCTTTCGAGCTGCTATGTGTCAGGCTAAATCACCAGTTCGGACCGTAGAGGAACTGAGAGTGACCCGGCTAGGCGACGAAGTCCATATACTCGCGCGCGCGCGATCTTTTCTACACCACCAGATCCGAAATTTTGCTGGCTCATTGGAGTGGGTTGGGTCAGGAAAATGGACCCCTGCCGATGTGTCCGCGGCTTTGGCGGCCAAAAGTCGCTCGGCGGCTGGTCCCACGGCGCCGCCGGGGGGGCTTTATCTATTGAAAGTCAGATATTCTGGCGCGGATAAGGGTTAACCAATTGGAAAACCTGCGTAGAAAGACTGCGTTATAAACTTCAGTCCAAGCGCCAAAAGAAAATCTACGGCTACGACTAAAAAGGCGGCTGCCGGCCGTATGTCGAGCAGAGCCGTCGCGATGAATCCCTGATATACAAAAATCATAATTACCGCGACCAGGCTTGCAAATCCCGCAACTTGGGCGGGAACTATCCCACTTGTGATCAGCGCGCTGACGGCCAAAAATAGAGACACCTGAATTAGGATTGCCCAGTTCCAAGCCGCGATAAACCGGAAGTATCTATCGAATCGGTTGAGCGAATCGGTCAGTGAAATCATGACCAAAGGAAAAATTACCCAGCCGATCACATAAGCTGAAGACTCCACTATCAGAATTCGGAGGCCCGGTGCGTTAACGGGTCGGTCCGCGAAATTTATAAATACCAACAGGGTGTACACCGGAAGGGTGATAAGTGCGGAATAGAATGATTGCCAGAATGCTTCGGGGGAATTTTCGAAATACTCGGCCGCCTCGCGCCGGAATTTCGCAAACTGGTAAGCCCCATATATAGACATTAAGACCTCCCGGGTGGAGATCATGGTGTATCGGCGGTGTTCGCGAAATATTCCCTTAGTATCGCGGTATATATATCCGTCAGATTTCGGATGTCTGCAACGGCGATGCGTTCGTCAACTTTGTGCATGGTTTGGCTGATCAGCCCAAATTCGGCGACCGGGCAGAAATCTTTAATGAACCGAGCATCCGAGGTTCCGCCCGAAGTGCTGAGTTCTGGCGTCATCCCAGTGGTGTTTTCTACGGATTTTACAATCAACGCGCTAAAATCGCCCGGTGGCGTCAGAAAGGCCTCTCCCGACACTGATATTTCCAGTTCGTACTGTCCGCCCGCGGCATCGCATTGGTCGTGCAACCAACGGGTCAGGCTCTCGCCGGTATGCAGGTCGTTGAACCGGATGTTGAATCTGGCCGTGGCCGAAGCGGGGATCACATTCGAGGCCTGATTGCCGGTGTCGACGGTAGTTAGCTGCAGGTTGGACGGTTGAAAGTGATCGGTACCTTGGTCAAGTTCATGTGATAAAACTGCATCCAGTATCTTGATCAGTCGCGGTAGGGGGTTGTCGGCTAAATGGGGGTAGGCAGTATGTCCCTGCATGCCGGTAACCTTCAGCTGCCCCGTCAGGCTTCCCCGACGTCCGATTTTGACCATGTCGCCCAGATTGCTGGGATTGGTCGGCTCTCCCACGAGGCAGACATCGATAGTCTCGCCGCGTTCAGCCATCCAATCAAGCACCTTTTTGGTGCCGTTTATTGCCGGCCCCTCCTCGTCGCCGGTTATCAGCATGCTGATCGAACCCGGCACACCGCCATCTGCCAGCACCCGGCTGATTGCTTCGACGAATGCGGCAATGGCACTTTTCATATCGGTCGCGCCCCGACCATATAGAACATCGTCAATGATTTCTGCGTCAAAGGGGTCTACCGACCAGGCATCGGGATTGCCAAGTGGCACGACATCGGTATGGCCCGCGAAACAGAAGTTAGGGTCTGAATTTCCCAGACGAGCGTAAATATTGTCGATCTCTGGCGTGTCGGCGTCTGAGAAAAGCAGACGATGACAGGTAAAGCCCATCGCCTCCAACTCTGTCTGGAGTATGCCCAGCGCTCCGGCCTCGTCTGGCGTCACGCTGGGACATCGGATTAGCTCGCGGGCAAGTTCGACTGCGTCGACGATGATCCTCAGTCCCTTAGTAGATCGTTGATTGAGGTCTTCGACCGTGTCTGCTCGTCTACCTGCTTCACGATGACGGCGCAATAAAGGCTTGGACCGTCGCTGCCGTCGGGTAGCTTTTTGCCAGGCATCGAACCTGGGACGACGACAGAATAGGCAGGAACGCGGCCAGAGGTGACCTCGCCGCTTTCTCGGTTCACTATCTTTGTTGACTGTCCCAAGAAAACACCCATCGACAGAACGGCGCCTTCTTCCACAATCACCCCTTCGGCGACTTCCGACCGAGCGCCAATAAAGCAGTTGTCCTCAATGATGACCGGATCGGCCTGCAGTGGCTCGAGAACGCCACCGATTCCGGCGCCGCCCGAGATATGACATTCCTTGCCGATTTGAGCACATGAACCTACCGTCGCCCAGGTGTCGACCATCGTGCCAGAATCGACGTAGGCACCCAGATTTACGAAGCTCGGCATTAAGACGACGCCCGGTGCCAGATATGCGGACCGTCGGACTGTACAGTTGGGCACCGCGCGGAAACCCGCACCACGGAATTTTGCTTCATCCCAGCCGGCGAATTTTGATGGCACCTTATCGAACCAAGCGCTTTCGCCGATACCTGGAAACGATGGACCGCCCGGGAGTGGTGCCATGTCGTAAATACGAAAAGACAACAGCACGGCCTTTTTCAGCCATTGATTTACGGTCCAGCCGGAGGGGCCCTTTTCGGCAACACGCAGCGTGCCGGAATCTAGCCCTTCCAAGGCCGCGTCGATGGCGTCCCGGGTCTCGCCTTTGGTATCCGGGGTGATGTTGTCCCGATTGTCCCAGGCTCTATCTATCGATTGCTCGAGTGCAGTATTGCTCATGTCTCTGTCACTTGTCTGCGTTGAAATACGGCAGGAATATATAAGAAAATTTGTGGTTGGGGAAACGGCTTAGCCGCTATTTACCACGCCGCGTAGCCATGCAGAAAGATTGTCTGTTACGTGATTGATGTGACCGGTTTCCGTAATAGCTTTTGCCCAGTCGGTATCAGTACGTACCCA
>JAYYZV010000105.1:0-16394 GCA_036339975.1 Pseudomonadota bacterium
GTAAGAGGCGCCTTCAGTCGATATCTTTCGCCCGATTTGGTGGAAAAGCTTGCCGATGAACCCGACCTTTTGACACTCGGCGGTGAAACTAAAGAAATGACAATCATGTTCTCGGATATTCGCGGTTTCACCAAAATTTCCGAAAGTATGAGTGCGTCAGAATTAACGACATTCATAAACGAATACCTCACTCCTATGACCGATATTATCCTGCAGCATCAGGGTACGATCGATAAATATATGGGAGATGCAATAATGGCTTTTTGGAATGCACCTTTAGACAACCCAAAACATCGAGAAGAGGCATCGAGGGCTGCTCTATCAATGATGCGTGGGCTAGAGGAATTTAACCAGAATTTAGAAGCCTTAACTGCGCAAGACGGCAGAAAAAGGCTCCCTATATCCATTGGTATAGGCATTAACACCGGGGACTGCTGTGTAGGTAATATGGGGTCCGACCAACGATTTGATTATTCTGTGCTGGGTGACACCGCTAACGTCGCATCCCGTTTGGAGGGACAATCCAAAACGTACGGTGTCCCAATAGTAGTCGGAGAGGAGACCGTCAATACGCTTCCAGAGTTTGCCTGGCTTGAACTAGATCTCATCCGGGTAATCGGCAAAGAAGAACCAGTCCGTATATACGCACTGATCGGGGACGAGGTTGTTAAAAGTGAAAATTGGTTTGCAGAAACAACTCAGTTTCAGAGAGAGTTTTTAGAAAACTATCGAGATCAGAATTGGGAGAATGCATTATCGTTGTTAGGGAAGGTCGAAAATATCGATAAATATGATTTTTCAATCTTATGCTCTCTTTATAAAGGTCGGATTACTGAATATAAGGATTATGGTTTGGCACCCGATTGGGATGGTGTTTATTCTGCAACATCAAAGTGAAACTTTATCTCTTTAGCGTGTCGGCAGGTTTGGCGGACCCATCGGCATTCGGATATAAAAGTTGATTAAAATATCGAGCGGTTCATAGGAAAGGCCGCTCAAAAACTACAATTTCAAACTTTTTGAGAAGGTTCTGGGCTGTTAGGAAACCGACTTTACCTACGTAAAGCAAATAAAAGTTGATAGACAAAATGACTAGTTTTATCATAATTTCTTCAAGTCGATTTGTGACTCAGATACCTTGATTATCCATGCCATTTATGGGATTTGTTAAGCTGTTCGTGAGCTAATGTTAGGCCATAATTTGAACGCATGTGACCGTGAGGTTATATTCAAAATAATACAGTGTAGATTTGAAATTGAAGGATAGTTATGAAAATTAACGAAGATATGCTCACCCGCGGACAAGTCCGTAAACTTAATGCATTACGCAAGAGCTTGGGTGATAAAATAGCTAATGAAGCATTTGAAAAATGGTTGGCTCAGCAAGAAGCTGCGGCAGCACCTATAGATCCAGTAGCAGAAAAAATTACCGCGGCAATTTCGGTCTATCAAAACGACAAAAGCTTCAAACTTGGGAACAAAGGTTACCTTATTAAGCGGAGCAAAGGTCGTGGCGCAGTGGGCTTTGTAGTAACAAAAGCATAAAAGACTGGATGAAATAAAAAATACGTTTTTATGAGATAGCGCCCTAACAAAACCAGCTTTACACCAAGCCAAGCTATCCTATGCTTAACCGACTAATGTTATGCAGCGATTAAACAAGGGGATGGAATTTATGGTCGTGAGGGCTGACCTCGATTAACTAAACACTGCTGAATGATGGCGTGGGCTGGGTATAGAATGTTCTATATAATGTTAGTCAAACGTCTATTTAAAGCATGACAATCTGAAATGCGCGCGCGCGTAATTTTTCCTCGCTGTCAGATTGCCGTACAAACGAGAGGCTTTCTTTTGACAGTTGGAATACCGCTATGTTCTCGGCGAGAATACCGCAGATAACACATCAACCTGGTCCATAACTCGGGGGCACGTAATGCCGATTACCCCAAATGAACACACTGAACCAAGAAATAGGGTTGCTGGCAAAGTAGCTATTGTTGCGGGTGCAGGTGCCGTCGGTGACGGCTGGGGCAATGGAAAAGCGGCAGCTTTCGTGTACGCCAAGGAAGGGGCGAAGGTGGTATGCGTCGACAATCGGTTGTCAGCCGCGGAGGAGACAGTGGCCCGCATTACAGACATTGGCGGGGAGGCAAAGGCTTGGGAAGCAGACATCACCAAAGAGGATGAGGTGGCGGCCCTAGTTAATGGCTGTGTCGATCAATGGGGTAAGATCGACATACTACACAATAACATAGGTGGACAGGGAACTGGTCGGCAACTCGACACCATCACTGTCGACGACTGGAACGACACCTTCGCGCGGAACATGACCACAACCATGCTGACGTGTCGCGCGGCAGTGCCGATAATGGAAAAAAATGGTGGCGGCGCTATCGTCAACATTTCCTCTATTGCGGGCATCCGACACCTAAACGTACCGACGGCGGTATACTCTATGACCAAAGGCGCGATGATCCAATTTACCCAAAATATCGCCCTACAGTACGCCAGCTCGAATATTCGCGCGAACTGTGTACTGCCCGGATATATCGATACCCCATTTATCCAGCGGATAGTGGACGGTCGACCCGCGTACCAATACAAGGGTTTTGAAACCGCGGACGAATACCGTTCTGCGCGCGACGCAATCATACCTTCCGGACGGATGGGGACCGGCTTCGATGTGGCGTACGCGTCACTATTTCTAGCGTCCGACGAGGCCAGCCACATCACGGGGACGCATCTTGTTGTGGATGGCGGGGTTACGGCGACGGCACCAGGCGTTTAGACAAAAATTTATTGTCTTTATCGGCCGGTGAGACCAGCTGCGCGTCCTTTGTATATTTGTTGCTTTCCATTGCCGGTGCGCGACGACCAACCAATTAAGAATTAATTTGTATTTTTTGCAGAGAGCCTGCATTCGGTCGCAAGTCGCCACGCCTTTCTAAAGTCTTGTGCGGATACCCCGCTGCTAGTGTTGCCGGGGTATTTTCTGAAGCCTGGATCTGGCGCACTCTGGGTAATCGTTAGCGGAGATATTTTACGTCTTAGGTCCTGCGGTCTCCATACTGATGGGCGGGTAAAGCATAGGCCCGGTTAGACTTGACGCAGTTCAGGCTTTAAGAGAAAATTTTTTGGCATCGAAACGATAAAAAAATGCGCTTCAAAACAATTCTTTGGTTCCTAGGGTGGGATAGGGAAAATTAAAAATGATCTCTAAAAATCAAATTCTACGGCTTGGCTTAATAATGGGGATCACCGTGTCTCTAACGGCCACGGGGATAACGACTTCGCATGCACAATCATCACAGATCCACCGAGATGCAAAGAAAACACAAAGTCCTGATTTCCTCAAGACACTGCGAGGTTCAGAGCTCTACAAACATGTGGGAAGGGGAAAAGTTGAATTTAGCCCGCAGGTTATAGAGAAATATAAGAGGTTCAGGAACCACGGAAACGGTGCGTATCTTTGGGGGACACCCGATGGTCAGCAGGCCGCTTATACATGGTGCCGAGGTAGTTGGTGCGACTCCAACATATACAATGCGAAGGCTGTTCTCGGCCGGATCAAAAGTAGTTGCTCGTCAAAGTTCGGGCGCACTGACTGTGTGCTGATCGCAATGGAAGAAAATATGGACTGGAATTCCTTCTCCAAGTTCCAGGGTAAAGTTTTATGGGATTTTGGGGTTAAATCTGAGGCACAAATTGCGGCCGAAAAAAGAAAAGCCGAGGAGGCCGAAAAAAAACGTTTGGAGGAAAAACGTAGAAGGGAAATCGCTGAGCTAAAGAGGCTGCGTGATGAGCAAAAGAGGCTACTTGCGGAAAACCGCAGGAAGGAACTTGAGCGAAAGAAGCTTGAGGAGCAGAGGAAGGCGCAAGAATTAAAACGCCTCATAGAAGTGAAGAAACGAAAACAAGCCGAAGCTGAAAAAACCCGCAGGAAGGAACTTGAGCGAAAGAAGGCTGAAGCCGCAAAACGACGGGTTGATGTTTCAACTAAACAAAACGCCACGCTCTTCCTCCGTAACATTCGAAATTTCTACAAACGCAACCCGAAAGCGTTTGATCCACTCATCCTGGGTAAAAGGTTTGCACCGGCGCAACAAGAGATCTCAAAGGGTAGTTTTAAAGCTTCATCATCAAACCTAAGGCGCCTCGCCATTTATGCGGGGAAAAATGAGGCATTCGCAAAATATCACCAGACAATTCTTGCCGGGAAAAAAAGAGCGAGAGAGGCCCTTCGGAAAAAAATAGCGAAGGACATTTCTACAGGTGTCAATTTACTGAAAGCCCGCCTTGCCTCGGACCCATTGGCGCCTGACGCTTTTAAAATTACGGAGGTCATTGCCCAATTTGACCTTCCGAGCAAAGGTCAAAGCTTATCAAAATTACGCCAACGGCTGTTAAAGCTCCAAGCCGCTGCAAAGCCGTTTAAAATTGCGATAAAAGCAAGCGCCGGCACAAAAACAACAGCAAGCCCAAGGAAAGTTTCATCACCCGCCGTATCAGCAAAGGCAGGGTCGAGAGGGTCAATCAAAACTATCAAAGCCCTCTCTGATGTATCTCCAGAGGATATTGCCATCCTCGTAAACCTTGGTCCCGACGCTCCTCATGCCTTTCGTGATCTTTCCGGAAAGGTTGCCTTTGAAGGAAAGAAAGTAAATATCTGCGCACCAGAAATCGGGGCATTGAACCGGCAATATAATGCGTATCTCAAGATCGAGATGCGAAGGCTGCTTAAAACCCAGACCGAACAGTCCACCTTGATGACCAAATGCGCAAAAGGCTTCTCGAATGTGGATCTTCTGATTGTGACGGGAACGGACCTTGTAAAATCAGGAAATATTCCACCACTCGATGTGATAGGCCGTAAATTTAAGAAAAAAACCCTCGCCAAGTTTGCGGTTCTTAGGAAAAAAACTTTTGAAAGAGAGTTGATTAAGCGCGAGATGCGAGCCGAACAATATGAAGCCGATATAAAGGAAGAAAACCGTGAGGGTTTTGGTGTTGTCAGCTTCAACCCCAAGTCGGAAATCGGCTGCGCCGTCATCGCTAAAGACGCGCCGGCACATGCGGGCTCTATAGCTGCCGCATCAGAAGCGTTTCAATTTGCGACGGGCAGCGTAATAAAGTCCATTGAAACTTTAGATGCCACTCGAGCTTTCAGAAATGCCCAAAAAGGTTTGTGCGCGTTTATTTATTCGGATCAAAAGACCCTCAAACAGATCCTCAAGGCATCAGATCAGGCCGGTTTAAACAAAGGTGTCCTTCCGGTATGGACTTCTTCAGCTGCCATAAAAAAAGCTGCGCTAGCTCTTACATCTGCCAAAATACAACAGCAACAGGCTGCGGCAAGCCGAAAGTCCGACTTGAAGAAAAGGCGTGCCGAGGAAGCCGCGAAAAAGAAAGCTGAAGCAAGCCAACTAGAAGCACGGCAAACCAGATATCGGGCCAAGTACGGAAAGAAGGTCAACTCGTTAGTGTCGGGTATCGATGCACAGCTGAAAGGTGTGCGCGGTAGTATTATGGGGGCACTAAAGAGCAAGACAAACCTCTCTTCGACAGTCAAGAAAGGGGCGTTTTTTACTCCATTCCCCTCATGGTATTCGGATAAATTAATGAAGGGTTGGGAGTTCGACAGTACGCTGCCCGTTCCCGCCGATTACGGCGTAGCCAAGTGGAGAAAACGCGATGTTGAGGCCGTGATTGCTAAGATAAACGTTCTTATGAAGAACAGGCGGTTAGGTGAATACAGCGATGACTGTTGGTATGTTGGCTACCTCGTGGATGCAGAGTTCAATATGCAAAGAGAGCCCATTGTAACCCGTTGTAAAAATGCCGGTCTGCTAACTAAATGGAAAACCGACTTCTACTTTGAAACACGCTGGGACCTAGGGGTGAAGTAACAGTCGATATAAAGGGACGAATTACATGTATCGGTTTACGGTCGTGCATCTGTCGGCATGTTCGCAATCGGTTCCACGAAACGAAGTTCGGTATCCCAGGGAAAAAAAATCCACGTGTCCTGACTTACCTCGGTTACGAAACTATCAACCAGTGGACGGCCCTCCGGTTTAGCATAGACGGTGGCGAAATGCGCCTGCGGTAGCATCTCTCGGACAACTTTCGCCGTTTTACCAGTATCTACCAAATCATCCACGATCAGCATTCCTTCACCGTTTTTATCGTCGGAGACTGTCTTCAGCACCTCGAGATCGCCCTGATCTTGGTGGTCGTAGGACGAAACGCAGATTGTATCGATTAGACGAACCTCCAGTTCGCGGGCAACGATGGCCGCTGGGACGAGACCACCCCGTGTGACAGCGATCACAGAGCGCCAGGGACCTGCCTCTGCCAACCGCCAAGCCAACGCCTTTGCATCGCGGTGAATTTGGTCCCACGATACAGGAAACGCTTTTTGAAATTGATCTGCCATAATAGGCCTCTTACGCGTTTTCTAATTTCGTAATCAATAAATCTTGTGGCAGCGTGGCGCAACTTTACGCAGGGTGTTTTGCTCTGAAAATCGATCGATTAAGCTACCGGCATGACACAGAAACTCGAATTTCCAGAAGATATCCGTCCCGATTTTCAGGGCTTCTCGCAAGACGCTTTTAAGTTTTTAGATGCACTGAAACACAATAACGACCGTGCGTGGTTCAAGGCTCGGAAGGACACTTACGAAACCGAAGTTAAATTTCCGATGGAATGCCTGCTGGGAGAATTTACACCGGACCGTCGTCCAAAGAACTTTCCGCTCCGAGGAGATCCTAAACGCGGCATGTTCCGGATCTACCGGGACGTTCGGTTTTCAAAAAATAAAAATCCCTACAAACCGCACTGTGGTGCTGTCCTCACCCCATCCGGTGCCAAAGGCGATCCCGGAATTGTTTATATTCATATTGAACCGGGAGAGAGCTTTTTGTCGGCGGGTTTCTATTCCCTAGATAGAGATTTTCTCTTCGCTTGGAGGACACGAATGGCCAAAAATCCGGAGGAATTCATGGGTGTGGTAGCGCCGTTCGTAAAACCGAATAGCAAATACTTTCTTCGCCACAGGGGCGCCCTAAAGACAATGCCGCGCGGGTTTCAGGAACACGCCGATAGCCCCGTCGCAGACTACATAAAATGGAAGCACTTTCTTATCGGATTAAAGATCAACGACAAGCAAGCTCAAAGCCGCAAATTGGTCGAACTTGTCGGCGAACTTGCAAACATCGCGTTACCATTTCTGTCCTACGGTTGGAGCATTTTAGAAACTGCCTACGAAGACGATCCACGAAAGCACATGCGCAAGAAAGAGTAAAAAATGAAAAACCTCAAGCTGCACATATACCATTACAAACGACGTTATCCGTCTTTAACGGTTAATCGACATTAGTATTGGTCGCAAACAAATTTCATCCGGAAAAACATTTCCGTACAATTTTCAACCAACTGGCCAGTATCCTGGGAAACATCCCAGCCTCAGGTCTTTATGCTAATAACTCCAAATTTTAATACGCTTTACATCCTAGCCTGCCTCTGGCGGACTACGCCGGAACAATAGCGGGATATTCAGTCATGAGTTCGGAAACAGGTACGGTGGGCGGTGTCTGCATGGCCCATGCTCCCCAATTCTTTACACTCCCACCAACAGAAGACAAAGAAACCCTCGACCGTGTGAAAATTCTCGCGGCAGAAAATGGTGCGCGCATGGAGGCTCTAAAACCCGACCTCGCAATTGTTATCGCCAACGATCATGCCAATCAGTTCCTTCTGCATTGCGTTCCTTCGTTTGCGCTTCACCGGGGTGGGATAGCCAAGGGCCATTTCGCTGGGCGAGACTTTGCCTTTAAAGTCGATAGCGACACCTCGACTGCCCTTCTCCGTTATCTTCAAGATGAAAAATTTGATCCGGCGTTCACCAGCATTGCGGAACTTGATTATGCCTTTGGCATTCCTCTTACCTTTCTCGGCATTAACATCCCCATCATACCAATCTATGTAAATGCCTATATACCGCCCCAGCCACATATCGAACGTTGCTACCATCTGGGTCAGGCAATTGATCGGGGGTTGAAGGCCCTCGGTAAGAGAGCTATCGTGATCGCTAGCGGCGGGTTATCTCATTTTCCTGGTACCGACCGGTATGCCAACCCTGCCACTGACTTCGATCTCAAGCTTATGGGTGAGCTCGGCGCCGGCAATCTACGGTGGTTACTTTCATTGGATGAAAAGGTACTGGACGATACCGGCAATATTGAGCTGCGGTGCTGGTCAGTCGCAGCGGGAATGCTCGGCGAGCGTGTGCCAGACGCTGTTTCATTTGAACCAAGCTGGCATCACAACTACGCCACGTTTTCCTGGTGGTCAGTTAGACCTAGCCAAAACAACTTGCCACACTACCCCGCGCTGTCCCCAGAACGCGTGACACTGACCGACGCACTTCACCGTATCGCTAACGACGACGCGGAGCGCGCTCGCTTCTCCGCAGATCGCGACACGTTCGCCCGAAAACTGGACTTGTCGGCCGAAGAGATGGCAGCGCTGATCGCGATGGACGAAGACGCGTTCAACAAGCTCGGGATCCATCCTTTCGTGCCGTTCATGGCAAAATTGCAGCTTGAGAGAGTAAGTTGAGTTAGTCTGCTTGACCGACCCTTTGCCCGTATTAAATTAGCTACAAATAGGAATATGGATACATGGCATTGAGATCGGGCGAACGTATTGTAGTGGTAGGCTGCGGGCCGGTTGGAATGGTACTGACGCTCGCACTGCATCGGCGCGGCATTCCTGTTACCCTGATCGAACGTAATGACGGCCCGATCGACGACCAGCGTGCGGCCGCAATTCAACCATCTTCGCTAGAAATGTTGTCTGAACTTGGCGTAACCGACGAGGTTCACGAAAAGGGCCTGATCTCTCCGGCATTTCATTACCGGGATCGCATGTCCGGCGAGCTGGTAGCGGAGTTCGATTTTTCACAGCTCGCCGACATGACAGAGTTCCCGTATGTCATCCAATACGAGCAGTTCAAGTTAGTGAAAACTATTATGTCGTATATAGGCGAGACACCCGATGTAGAATATCGGTTTTCGTGCGAAGTCACGGGGCTTGAGCAGCACGCCAACAATGTAAGTGTATTTCTCCAAAATCAGGCCGGCGAAGACGAGACGCTGACAACACCCTGGGTCGTCGGTTGCGATGGGTTCAGCTCGGTAGTCCGGGAAGCGGCGAATATCGAATTTGTGGGCTTCACCTATCCGGAACGGTTCGTGAAAATTGGCACCGATTTCGATTTCGAGGCAGCCGGACAGGCATTTTGCATCCGAAATTTCTTCTCAGACCCTGACGAGTGGGTCAACCTATTCAAAGTCAATGGATACGGACCACCCGGCATTTGGCGTACTGTGTTCCCGATACACGACGGCGAAACGGATGAGGAATGTCTCAGCCATGACGGGATCCAGAGACGACTTCAGAAGTTTTTCCCGAAAGAGGGCGAATACGACATCATGTATTCAGGTCTGTATCACGTCCATCAGCGCGTGGTCGAAACCTTTCAAAAGGGACGAGTGCTGGTTGCCGGCGATGCGGCACATGTAAACAATCCAATCGGGGGACTAGGTATGAACGGTGGCATTCACGACGCCGTTTCTCTTGGAGAAAAACTATCACGCGTGATTGACGGAGATGACGAAGCATTACTCGGCCTGTACTCCCGTCAGCGACACAAAGCTCAGATGGATGGTGTACAGGCAACGTCGATCGCTAACAAAAAGCTGATGGAGGCAAAAGATCCGGTCGTTCGCCAGCAACAACTTGACGACGTCCGATCGACGGCAGAAGACCCGGAGCGCTCGCGCGCATACTGTCTAAATGCCGGTCTATTCACCAGCCTAGAAAAAGCGGCCGCCGTTAAATGAGCGGCACGGACCCGACAAACCCGCAAGGTGTCGGAGGCAGCCCGCTCCGAAAGGAAGATGCCAGGCACCTTGCCGGCCGTGGCCGGTTCGTCGGAGATATAGGTTTCGAACGCGGACTTGAAGCGGCGATTATCCGCAGTCCGGTCGCGCATGGGATGTTAAAAGGGGTCGATATAGGAGATGTGCCGACTGATTGCCGGGTTTTCACTGAAAAAGATTTTCCCGACATCAAGCCGATCCGAGCAGTACCCCGGATTCCCGGGTTCAAAGCGTCGGACTTTCCAATTTTCGCGACTGACAAAGTGCGGTATGTCGGCCAACCCATCGGAATATGTGTCGCACCTACTGCGGCCGAAGCAGAGGACATCGCCCGACAGGTGATCCTAGAAATCGAAGAACTGCCAGCCATCATAAACACATGCGAGGCAGCAACGCAGACCGAAACCGTGCTGCATGAAAGCTGGGGCGACAATGTTTTTATTCAGCGTGACGTCCAAGGTGGCGATATCGAGGCCGCCCGGTCCGCCGCGGTCGTGACGGTAACAAATGAATTTCGGCTTAATCGTCATGCAGCAATTCCTCTGGAAAGTCGTGCGGTCCTGGCGGTCTGGGACAACCGGCGCGACGAACTCACGCTTAACCTATCGTCACAGGGACCGCATCTAATGCGGGTTGGAATCGCCGAATGTCTTGGCCTTAGGGAACGCCAGTTGCGGGTAATTTCGCCAGACGTCGGCGGCGGTTTCGGATCCAAAAACCGGCTGATGCCGGAAGAAGTTATGGTTTGCGCCGCATCCCTCAAGACTGGGCGCCCTGTTCGCTGGCTCGAGGACCGCCGGGAAAATATTACAGCGAACAATCAGGCACGAGAACACTGGTACCGGATCACTGCCTATGCCGACGGTCAAGGTGTCATATTGGGTATAGAAGCTGAACTAATCGTGGATGCTGGGTCTTATTCAATATGGCCATCCGGACCTTTCATGGAAACCGGCATGGCCGCCCGAAACCTGCCAGGGCCCTATCGTATTCCAGCGCTGAGCGTAAAAACCTGGACTGTCGCAACGAACAAACCTCCGCTCGGTCCCTATCGCGGCGTTGCTCGGCCAGGAGCCTGTTTTGCGATAGAACGGACTTTGGACGAGGTTGCCCGCAAAGTCGGCCGCGACCCATATGACGTTCGCCGAGAAAATATGGTTGCTGCCCACGAAATGCCGTTTACAGGTGCAGGGGGCATGCGGTTTGACAATGGTGACTATCCCAAAAGTGTTGAAAAAGCCGCGGAGGCGGCTGACATGCTGGGTGTCCGGGCGAGGCAATCTGCCGGAGCTGAAAACGGTCGCCTGATCGGGATTGGCTTTGGCAGCTATTCTGAGCAGACGGCACACGGTACACAGGAATGGAAAATTCGGGGCACACCGGTGATCCCTGCGTTCGAAACCGCAACCGCGCGTATGCATGCCGACGGAACATTGGAACTGATGGTCGGCATTCACAGCCACGGACAAGGAATGGAAACCACCCTCGCACAGGTTGCCTGCCAAGAACTTGGAGTGGAATTGGACGATGTAGTCGTCCGATATGGGGATACAGCAGTTGGCCCATACGGCAACGGCACGTTTGCATCGCGATCCATGGTAATGTCCGGCGGTGCATCAGCGAGTGCCTGTCGAAAGCTAGCGGGTCGCATCAAGGAAATCGGCGCACATCTTTTACAGTGCCGCCAAGAAGATGTGGAACTGCGGGACAGCGCAGTTTTTGGTGACGGAGGGTCTATCTCTGTCGCGGAGATCGCACGGACTGCCCATATCCGCCAGGACCTGTTGCCGGATGACGTGGAACCAACACTTGAAGAGACCGCCGTGTACCAGCCGGAAGTAACGTCCGGCGTCTTTTCCTACTCCACGCACGCTGCGGTAGTGTTGGTGGATCCGGACACCGGAGAAATAGAGTTGGAAAACTACGCGGTCGCCGAGGATTGCGGTACGATAGTCAACCCGATGATTGTTGACGGTCAGATATATGGAGGCGTTGCACAGGGCATCGGAACGGCGCTTTTCGAAGAAATACCGTATGACGAATACGGTCAGCCGCTGGCCAGCACGTTCGCAGACTATCATTGGCCGGGATCGTCATCGCTGCCGTCGTTTCGCGTCACCCATATGGTGACACCAGCAGAGGGCACAGAATACGGGATGAAGGGTATGGGCGAAGGTGGCGCTATCGCGCCACCGGCCGCAATCGCAAATGCCGTCAGAGACGCCTTGCTGTCCGGCGGCATTGATGCCGAGATCGGCGAAACACCTATGTCGCCCCGTCGCATATATGCTGCGATCCAGGCAGCCTGCAAGACGAATGAAAATGCCTGAATATGAAACGATATCTCTGCAAGTGGAGGGGGCCGTCGCGCGTCTAACACTAAGCCGGCCCGAGCTACGCAACGCCATGAACCCAAAGATGATCGGCGAAATAACCTCTGCATTTTCAATGCTTAATCAAGACGAGTCTGTTCGAGCGGTAATTTTGCAAGGAAGTGGCGGAATTTTCTGCGCCGGCGGCGATCTAAATTGGATGAAAGACGTCATGGGACAGACCGAAGAGGAGGTGAAGAAAGACTCCGGGTATCTGTTGAATATGTACCGGTCGATAAACGAAAGCCCAAAGCTCGTTATATCTGCGGTGGAGGGCGCCGCATTCGCTGGCGGGCTAGGCCTTATCACAACATCTGACGTGGTAATCGCAGAAACGAATACAAAATTCTGTGTGTCAGAGGTAAAAATTGGGCTAACACCTGGAATCATTGCAGCCTTTATGCTGCCTCGCATCGGTCCAAGCTGGATGCGCTATCTCTCGAAAACCGCGACACTGTTTGACTGCGAAACCGCAAGAACGGCGGGGCTTATACACGAGATTGCCGCGGATGCGGATGACCTCGAAAAAAAGACCTCCGATCATGTCGATTTGGCGCTCGCTGCCTCGCCGAACGCTATAGCCCGGACCGGCCGACTGATCCATGATTTAGGTTACGTTGCTACATCGGAGGCGATGAACACCGGATTGACTTATAATGCAGCAGCACGGCTATCCAATGAAGCCCAGGAGGGTATTTCCAGCTTTCTAGAAAAGCGAAAGCCCTCTTGGTCGCCGACCAACAAATAGAGACTGCTGGTCCTTTAAGGGCGGTCGGTGTTAGTTAGTCAGCGGGCGTTTCTTAACGCGTCAGCGAAGACCGTGTCGCCCGACCCAATCCCAAGGCGAGCCGCTGTCCCGGCATTTAGCTCCAATACAGCAACAGCTGCTACGCCCGACGAAATTGTCGTTTCCGAGAAAGGCACCGTCCGTTCGGCAATTTTTACGATCCTGCCGTCCCGGCCAATAAACAGCATATCAAGTGGCAAATAGGTGTTTTTCATCCACATCGCTATCGGCGCTTCCCGCTGATAGACGAAAAGCATACCAGCGTCCGCCGCAAGTTTGCGACGATACATCAGACCCTGCATATGTTGTTGCTGTGTCAGCGCCAATTCGACACGGAACTTATGCGTTTTCTCTCCCGATGCGATCGAAACCGTGGCCTTACTAAACACCGTGGTCCGGTTTAATAATTGTGCCGAGGCATCCCACGGCAGAGCCAGCACGGCTATTGGCATCATAAACACTAGAAAACATCGAAAAAATAGTGAGAACATGCTGCTTATATAAGATACGCGCTTTTCTGGGCCCAAATCGGACCTATAGTTCATACCCAACATAACTCTCCTAACGCGATAATTTGGCTTATCAAACCCGAAATACCATCACCAACTGGGCGCAAATTTCTGAACTCCCGCTGCGCCTATACCACTTACCGGTAACATTCCACGATGCGTTTACGCCAGCAAAACCAATACCACCAAATGATTTTATACTGCTGGGCTTGCAAAAATGTACGCGTAATTTCATAAATGGCTCCTCAACACTGGGGGGAGCCGGATTGGCCGGCTGAGAGGTCTCGCAAGAGGACGACCCCTGGAACCTGATCCGGGTAATGCCGGCGAAGGGATCAGTGCATATAAAATGACAACCGGTTCATCTTTCAACTCCAGGCCGCCTCCGTTACACCCCGCGCCGACGGTTAGACTAGTCGACGCGTCGCTAGTTTATGATCAAACTGTTCTATTCGATCACCTATCCGTAGACATATGTTCCAGTGGTTGGACTGTGCTGTTGGGGCCCAGTGGTGTGGGCAAGACGACATTACTAAGGCTTGTCGCGGGTCTAGAGACCAATGCGGAAGGGCGTGCCGAAAGCGACGACGGCAGACCTTTGGAAGGCCGAATTAGCTATATGGCACAACAGGATCTTCTACTTCCGTGGTTATCCCTGCGGCAGAATGCTTTGCTAGGCGCCAGATTGCGGAGGAAAAACTCCGCCTTGTTAGAAACCCGGGCGGACGATTTACTTAAAAAAGCGGGCCTGGCGAGCGCTGTTGATCTAATGCCGTCGGCGTGTTCCGGCGGAATGCGGCAACGGGCCGCTTTGGTTCGGACATTGATGGAAGACCGCCCCATCGTCCTAATGGATGAGCCATTCTCCGCTCTGGATGCTATCACCCGTCTGCAGCTTCAAGACATCGCCGCAGATCTATTATCCCAGCGCACCGTTTTGCTGGTCACACACGACCCGCTCGAAGCGCTGCGCCTTGGTCACTGGATCCATGTCATGACCGGGCGACCCGCGCGCCTCGGTGACGCGATCATTCCCGACGGGCCACCGCCCCGCCAAGTTTCAGACCCCAATTTATCGAAGTTGCAGGCGGGCTTATTGACCGAACTTGCCGAAGCCGCGCGGGAAACTTCGATATGACCAAAGCAACCGCCATACGTCCGCTAATCATATTCGCGGGCTTGATTGCAATATGGCAGATGATTGTCTCGTTGACAGACGTCCCCCGCTATATCCTCCCCGGTCCAGCGGACGTGTTAGGTGCGTTCGACGGTCGCTTCGACACTCTGGCCGAGAATGCCGGGATTACCCTCATCGAAATTCTCGCCGGATTTATAATCGGTACCGCCGTCGGCATGTTTAGTGCCCTGACGATGACGTATTACCGCTCTGCTAGACGGTGGATGATGCCAGTCCTCGTCGTGAGCCAGGCAATACCAGTATTCGCACTGGCACCCATTCTCACACTCTGGCTCGGCTACGGTATGGAATCGAAAATCGCCATGGCGGTTCTCATAATTTATTTCCCTGTCACGGCGGCTTTCCACGACGGATTGCGCCGTACCGATCCCGGTTGGATCGACCTCGCACACGTCATGAACGCGTCCCGCTGGTCAGAACTTTGTCAGATCCGCCTACCCGCAGCGCTGCCGGCACTCGGCTCCGGCCTTCGTGTGGCCGCGGCGGTCGCGCCAATCGGCGCAGTCGTTGGAGAGTGGGTCGGGTCCAGCGCTGGCCTTGGCTACCTGATGCTCCACGCCAACGCCAGAGTGCAGATCGATCTAATGTTCGCAGCTCTCTTCACTCTCGCCACGATGGCCTGCGTATTTTATTTCAGCATCGACGTTATCGCCCGGCGGCTTGCGCCTTGGCAAACTGAACTCACACTCGAAAAGGAAGATCGATGAGACACCTCGCAGTAATAATAGTTCTCACACTGGCATTCTTAACTTCCGGACAATCGGCCGCAGCCGACAAGATGACTGTTCTTCTTGATTGGTTCATTAATCCGGACCATGCACCGCTTTATGTGGGTCTTGAGCGTGGCTATTTTCGAGAAGCCGGTCTCGATATAGAATTTATAGCTCCGGCCGACCCCAACGACCCGCCTAAGCTCGTAGCTGCTGGTAAAGCCGATCTGGCGATCTCTTATCAGCCCCAATTACATATGCATGCAGACCTTGGGTTGCCGCTCGTTCGTATCGCGACACTGGTGGCAACACCACTCAACTCGTTAGTTGTTCTGCAAGACGGTCCGATAAGATCAATCTCAGATCTGAAGGGAAAGACAATAGGTTTTTCGGTCGGTGGATTCGAAGACGCGATGTTGCGTTCGATGCTTCAAAACAATGGCCTGACCCTTAAGGATATTAATCTGGTAAACGTGAATTTTTCTCTGTCCCCTGCCCTAATATCCGGAAAGGTAGATGCCGTTATCGGCGCCTATCGCAACTTCGAATTGAACCAACTTGATATTCTAAAAAGACCCGGACGTGCGTTTTACGTCGAGGAAGAAGGGGTACCTCCCTATGATGAACTAATTGTCATCGCAAACAGAAAGGACATCGACAACGAACGCCTCCGAAAATTCGTTAATGCTATCGAACGTGGGGTTCAATATTTGGTTAACCATCCAAAAGAAAGCTGGAAACTTTTCATAAAGGGACGAAAGGAGCTTAACGACGAGCTAAACAGACGGGCATGGCGAGACACCCTTCCCCGGTTTGCCTTAAGGCCTGGCGCACTTGATATCAACCGCTATAAGAAATTCGCGGAATTCCT
>JAYYZV010000106.1:0-35304 GCA_036339975.1 Pseudomonadota bacterium
CACCACCCGTTCCAGGTAGCAGAGCGCGTCGCATTTTTAGATCATCTGACTTACGGGCGGGCAATCCTTGGTATTGGGCCGTCGAGCCTGGTGACTGATAAGAAGCTCTTCAATATCGACTCTGCTAGAGCTCGTCGCATGATGAGCGAAGCGGCAGACGTCATAGTGCGCCTTCTTGAAGCCGATGATCCGATCAGTCATAAAGGCGAGTTCTGGCAGTTTGAAGACATGCGACTGCAGCTGAAATCTTATCAGCAGCCACGGCTGCCGATGGCTTTGCCAACTACAGGTGGTTTGGAGAGCCTGGACCTGGCGGCACGTCACGATATGGAGCTCTGGACGCCTTGCGGTCTGAACCGCCCCGGCGAAGGTGTATTCACGCAGTTCTGGAGCAATTTTGAGGATGCGTGCGGCCGACACGGCAAAACTGCTAACCGAGATAATTGGCACCTGGTCAGCAGCTTTTATCTGGCGGAAAGTCGGGAAGAAGCGTGGGCTGACGTGCGTGAAGGCATCATGCGTGAAACCGGCTATTTCCTCTCGATCGGTTTCAAGCCTTTGTATCAGTCGTATCCCGATCAGCCGACGTCTGAGATTACGGCAGAATCGGCAGTCGAGAGACGCGATTGGGTTGTCGGTACGCCTGACGACGCCATAGCTTGGATTGAGAAGAAATTAGAGCAGAATGGACAGTTCGGTGGCGTAATGCTCACCACCCACGAATGGGCGGGATCGGACAAGCTCAAAAGATCCCTTGAACTTTTCGCACGATACGTAATTCCGCATTTTAACAGTGGCCGGTACAACTATCGAGAGGAAGCCGAGGCGCTGGCACAGCAATACTCGGAACTCGGGGAGGTGCCGCTGGATACCGTATATAAAAAGTCTAACTTGGCGACTGAATAGAAAATTTGGTTCCACTTCGGGGAGAGAGTGAATTATGGAGAGGAATAATTTGACGGCCGCCGAGGCGGTTGTTGACTCGTTGATAGAGGAGGGTGTCGAAGTTGTCTTCGGGATGACCGGCGATACTGTGCTCCCACTTCTCGATGCCATGTATAAGCGTAAAGACGAAATTCGTTACGTTACCGCGCGGGTTGAAACCGGCGCAACGGCCATGGCGGACACATATTCCCGTACGACAGGAAAAATAGGCTGCTGTTTGTTCCATGTCGGCCCCAGCATTGCCAATACCATACTTGGCGCCTGGTCGGCACAGAAGGATGCGGTGCCTCTGCTAGTTATGTCGGCAAACATGGATACGTTCCGTCTAGATCGGAATATATGGCACGAATTTGATGTGATGGGCGTCTACAGTAAATTCACTAAGTGGCAGGGCCAATTGGTTCAGGCTAAGGACGCGCGCCGTTTGATGCGCAATGCGTTTCAGGCTGCCAAATCTGGAATGCCGGGCGTGGTGCATATCGATTTCCCGAAGGATATCCTACCGCAGCCGGCAGAGGTGGAATCTACGGATCTCTCACTCCTTGGTGGAGCCCACTCCATAGCAACATCGAACCATCCGAGACCAGAAGCCTGGGCGGTAACCCGGGCCGCTGAACTTCTCGAAAATGCGCAAAATCCTCTGATTCTTGCGGGGCGCGGTGTTAGGTGGGGAGGTGGATCAGACAAGCTGGTGACGCTCGCGGAATTTATGACGATCCCGGTTATCACCACGGAAATGGGGCGTGGCACAATACCGGAAGACCATCCATTGGCTGGAGGTTTGGTGGGTCACTTCGGGCACTCCGCTGCCAACGCGCTTCTGCGCGATGCCGATGTCGTTCTGGGCCTCGGCAGCCGTTTTCTGAATGTGAGCACCATTAACTGGTCGATGATTGCACCGGACACGAAGATAATTCAGGTTGAAACGGACCCACTCGAAATCGGCAAACAATATTCGGTAGAACTCGGAGTTCATGCAGATAGCGGGGTCTTTCTGGATGATTTATGTCGTGAAATCAAAGCATTAGGTGCTACAGAAGTTGATACCGACCATCGACGCGTTAAAAGCGTCGCGTCGCTAGTTGCCGATCAGCATGCTAAATATTACGACACGGACTTGGATGCCGTGCCAATCAAACCGCAGCGAATTACCAAGGCTATCGAAGAGATCTGCGATCGAGATGCTATTTTTATCTTCGGTTCCGGACTGCATACCCAGTTTGCCCACGGTATCCAGATGCGGCTACCGGAGCAGTACAATTATTCAATTGGGTCTGGCACAATGGCGTGGGCGTTGCCAGGGGCAATCGGCGCTAAGATGGCTCATCCGGACCGTCAGGTTGTGGTTTGTATCGGTGACGGCGATTTCGGTATGAACGCACAAGAGATAGAGACCTCTGTTCGTGAGAATGCCCCAGTTATTATCGTCGTTTATAACGACTGCAGCTTTGGGGCGTTGCGCGTATTCCAGAAGCAGCATTATGGTGGCAGGTTCATCGGTTCTCACTTCGGCCAGACCGACCACACTAAGCTTGCGGAGGCTTATGGAGCGAGGGGGGAGAAGGTCGAAAATCCCAGCGATCTGACAGGTGCATTGAAAAGGGCGGCTGCGGCGGAAGTGACCACCGTGATAGACGTGATTATAGACGGTTGGGAACCTCATTACCGGGTCGAAGAATTTGCCGAATTTCATAAATTCTGAGTTGGGTTTCGGGCTTAATTTTGAACCTGTAAAAGATGATTTCGCTTCGGAGTGTGTCGATCTCGATATGGTGCGACCGCTTGAGGATGCGGAATATCGCGAAGTTGTGAGTGCGTTGGATAGTTACGGCGTCTGCATTTTTAGAAATAATGCCCCGGTAGCCGACGCGGATCACATTTCTTTCGGACGTAAATTCGGACCGCTTATGCGGCAACGGATGCAGCAAACGGTATCCGGGCGCGGGATAAGGCTGTCGACCGATGAACTTATCGACGTCGGAAACTTGGATGAGAACGGAAATATTCATACCGGAGACGATCCCCGACGGGCCTTTCACAAAGGTAACCTCCTATGGCATTCCGACGTAACGTTTGATGAGGTTCGAGCCACATATTCTTTACTAGCCGCCCATATTGTACCGCCCGGTGGCGCAGATACAGAATTCGCAGATATGAAATCTGCCTACGACGATTTATCTGAAGAGCTCAAACAGCGCATTGATGGCCTGACGGCCGAGCATTCCATATGGTATTCGCGGGCTTTGGGCGGCATGGCGGATGTCAGCGTTGAGGCGAGGGCTAGCCGCCCACCTGCGAGGCACAATTTGGTGAATGTAAACCCGCGAACCGGCAGAAGGTCTCTTTATCTGGCGAGCCATGCTTCGCATATCGTTGAGATGGATCAACCGGAGGGACGAGCACTGCTGGATCAGCTAACGGCGCATGCGACGTCACAGAAATACGTTTATCGCCACGAATGGCGGACCGGAGACGTGGTGATGTGGGATAATTTGCAGACTATGCACCGGGGTGTGCCGTTTGATGACTTATCTCACCCGCGCGACATGCGCCGAGTGACGGTACTAGAAGATTCTTCTTTCTAAAGAGTTTCTTTGGCGACGGTGTCAATGCTGTCGCGAAGGCGTTTCCGGCGGGTGAGAGACCACACGAAAGTGACCACGATCACGATCGCGCCAGCAGCAACCGGAATGCGGAAACCGAGGTAGTCTGCGGCAACCCCCATCGCAAATGCGCCGAGTGCTGGAGTTCCCAGCCACAGCATGCCGTATAGGCTGACTACCCGCCCACGAATGGTGTCCGGGACAGTGGCCTGGATCAGCGATTGACAAATAATTCCGGAGCCGTTCAACACGAAACCCCAGACGACAAAAACGCTGACGGATATCCAGAAGATGTCAGTCGCGACGAAAGCCAGTTGAGCCGCTGCGATTAAGCACATCATCATAATTAGGATATCTGAGAGGCCTGACAACGTACCCCGCCGGGAGAGCCAGATGCCCGAAAAAAGTGATCCGAAACCGGCGGCGCCAGTCAGCATAGCCAATCCGTCCGCGCCGACATTGAATACCGCCCCGGTAAAGCCGGGCAGCAATTCGGCCGTCGCCCGTCCGAAGAAAGAAAATATCAAAAGCATAAACATGACAGAGCCGATAAATCGATGGCCTGTCGCGTAGCGGATGCCTTCGAGTATCTCGGCCGGCACCTGAGAGATAGATTTTGATGCCGCCGGAGGTTGCTCTGCTGAGATCATGTAAAGTCCGATTAGCATGGGCACATAGCTGAAGGCATTAATTAAAAATGTTGCTCCAACGCCCAACTGAAGAATAACCAACGCAGAGATTGCTGGACCGATAAGTCGGGATGAGTTCCAAATCGTGGAATTAATTCCGATTGCTGACGTCATTTCTGAGCGGCTGACGATAGTGCCTAGCAATGCATGCCGAAACGGCTGGTGGATGCCTTGCACGATGCCTTGGGTGAAGGCAAGAAAGAACAGAAGTTCGATCGTCATTATGCTGGATAGAGTAAGTACCGCGAGTGTTGCCGCTTGAAAAAGCGACATGTACTGAACGAGTCGTACTGCTTTTAACCTATTAACGCGGTCCGCGAAGGCACCCGCGATGGGTGCTGATAAAACCGAGGGTGCGAGGTCAGCAAACGCGATCAGACCCAGCCAGGTTCCAGATCCTGTCAGTTCCCATGCAAACCAGCCCACTGCCATGCGTTGGACCCAGGTGCCTATCAGGGACGGGATTGCGCCTATAGTGTAAATACGGTAGTTGCGGTTCGCCATTGCGACCGAGATACCGCCAAGATTGGATTTCAACGTCATGCCCCTTGTTACTCCTTGGGGTTTCACTTGTCTCTTCTCTAAACGATACGTAAAAACTGAATATGAAAGACGTAGAAGAACAAAAACTTGATCCAATCGCAGAATTTATCCTTCAGACCCTTGAACATGAGGCGTCGGCGGCACCCGTAGACATTGCGCGCTCCCTAGGGGTAGCGCGTCGCAAGCCGGCCGAGAAGCCGGATGCCTGGCGTCGGTTTATGAATCCGGTAAAACAGCAGATGATCTATCTGGCGCGAGAGAACCGTATCGAAATCATCCGCAAGGGCGAGGTGGTCGATCCGGAGGAATTCCGTGGAGTGGTGCGTATGCGGCTGAAAACTAACGCTTAAAAAAATACCGTCCCGACCCATGTATGGGCGAACCAGCCTGAGGCGAAGCCCGACAGAAACTGTATATTCACGATAAAATTGAAGAGCCAGCCGCCAACGAATGCCAGCGGGTACTTTACCAGTGCCATCATATTTTCCCCATGTCGTCACCAATGGGAGACGCATCTTATATATCAATTAGGCAAAATTGGGGCAGTTTCAGAAAAGCTCGAAGTACTCTCGGTGTTCCCAATCGGTCACTGTTGAGAGAAAACGTGCGATTTCGGCGCGTTTAATATGGATAAGATAGTCGATGAATTGGTCTCCGAATGCTGTTCGGAAGGTTCCACTTTTGTCGAGCGCTGTTACCGCATCCATCAAGTTCGTTGGCAATTGCTCTGCATCGTTGGCATAAGGGTCATCTGTGGCAGGCGGAGGAGCAAGATTGTTAATCAGTCCATCAAGGCCACTCACTACTTGCGAAGCTATGTAAAGATATGGGTTGGCTGCCGGTTCTCCGACACGATTTTCGAGGCGGGTAGCGGAATCACCAGGGCCGGCGCTAATGACCCGTAGCATAGCGCCTCTGTTATCGCACCCCCACGCTATTCGGTCTGGTGCCAGGGAGTTGGGTTTATAGCGCTTGTATCCGTTGACGGTGGGCGTTGTGAGAACAGATGCACCCGCTGCGTTTTTAAGAACGCCGGCGAGGAAAGAAAGTCCTGTAGCCGACAAAAGTTCCGAGGTCGACGCCGGGGTGAAAGCATTGGCACCATCTGATTTGTTCTCCAACGATTGATGAAGATGCCAGCCGCTGGCAAAGGCATTCGGCAGGCCTGGTCTGCACATGAAAGTGGCGTGTAACCCATTTCGCCGACAAATTTGTTTCACCGCATTGCGGAATAAAATCATGTTGTCCGCGGCCTCAAGGCCGGATGTTGGACCGAGCGTAAACTCAAACTGGCTTGGGCCAAACTCCGTTTCAAGGGTTCGTAGATGCAACCCCAGTGCAAGCAGGCCGCGGCGAACTATTTCGAATACTGGGTCTTGGTCATCCGTTCGGAGCTCGGTTAGGTAATTATACCCTCTAGAAATTAGGCTGACCTGAGGCGGTGCCGCCGGTTGACCTGCGTCTTCCGGGCGAAGCATCGGGTCCTCTAGGCGATAAATATGACATTCGACCTCTATACCAGCTATGTAATCGTGACCCCGTTCTTCCAGCGCCAATAGAGTTTTTTTCAATATATGACGTGTTGAAAATGGAACAGGATCTCCGTTGGCGAGATAGCCGTCGCACAGCATCCAACCGGTTTTTTCTGCCCAGGGTAGGACCTGAAACGTTGTAGGAACCGGAACCGCAATAAAGTCTCCGGCGTTTTCCATTTCAGGAATACCAAAACCGCCGCCGGGACTAAAAACGGGGAAGACCGTCGTATGCGACGTGTCTTTTGCCAGAAGTGTGGTGGTGATAGCGCAGCCGTTACGCAGTGCCTGCTCGACCTCGCTTACCATTATGGTCTTACCTCTCAGGATACCGTGCTGATCCGGATAAGAAAGACGGATGACCTCCAGTTGGTTTTCTTCGATAAGGCTAATTACGCGTTTTGCTTCGGCACGATCCTCATCCGACCAGATACCGAATTCGTCCACGAAACCTGTTCGGCCCATCGTGTCTTTACGCGCCTTCAACTCAAGTCTCCGAGGGCCATGGGTGTTTAGCCCAGCTTGACTCGGACCTACGTTTCACGGCGGTTTGTTTCCAGACGTCCCGCCAGTTGGCTGCGGGTGCGATAGTATCGATTGCGACCGGACCACGACACAGCGCGGGGTCATCGGGCCGAAGAGAGATTTCCGGTTCTTGGCCATTCCCTAAAGCCTCGATCGCCTGAATCATCAATTTCCGGTTGGCGATGATCGCTCTGTCAGCGGTGCCGAGATGTTCTTGCGTTCGATCTTGTATTTTACCCAGAGATTCGACCGCCCATTGGTCGTGAACGTTAATATCGTCCCCCATACCTGTGTAGGTGCGGTCCCGCTGCTCTTGGGGGTCGTAACCGTAATCATTGTCGCGGTTTTTGCGGGGCCGGTAATCTGGCAGGGTATAGAGTTTGAGGCGATCGTTACGCATCCGCTCTTTGTCTACCTTTTCGGTGAAGCTAGAAAAGATCGCATACCACCAGCTCGTCGTGTCATCGATGGGCACGTGCCATTGTGTCAACATCATCTCATTACTGATTGGGATGATAATAGCGTTAGGGAATATCTGATTGGTTATACGCACATGCATGTCCGATTCATTTAGGCGCCGTAGCGCGAAGAGCCGAATGCCTGTCTCGGTTTGCTCTATACTGATCTCCGGGCAGTCGTATTCCCGCAATACCTTGGTAATGGCCATGCTAGTTTCTTTTGTCGAAAATCGAAATTGCTGGCCGTAAGACTCCTCGTCGGTTTCGTCGTCTAAAAAACGATGTAGGAATGACGCGTGCGATGGATCTATCCCGACTTCGTTCAATTGCAACCAATTGCAATCGACAAATCCTTTGAAGGCGAAAGTGAACTCATCCGGTGCTTCGAAACAGTCGAACGCGGGCAGTGGGGGGGGGTTGCCTGTGCCCATATAGGTGAAAATGATCCCGTTCCGTTCAATGCACGGATAGGCGGTATGCTTGATTTTATTGTGGAAATTACTGTCCTCGGGTTCCGCTGGTTGCTGCAGGCAATTGCCGTGGTGATCAAATAGCCAACCGTGAAAAGCGCAGCGCAGGCCGCCGTCTTCCAACCGCCCAAAGCATAAATCGGCGCCGCGATGAGGGCAGGTGCGACCGATAAGCCCGAATTTCTTTTCTCCGTGGCGATACAGGACTAGGTCCTCACCCATCAAGGTGACAGCTTTTACGGGACGATTATCCGGCAGTTCTTCCGTCAGGGCGGCGGGTTGCCAGTATTGGCGCATCAGTTTGCCGCAGCCGGTGTCGGCGCCTACCTGAGTAACGAGCCGGTTGAGGTGCTCATTCAGCATTAGTCATTCCAGACTGTTTTAGTTCAAGTTGTCGATGCTAGTTGAAATAGTTTGATGAGCCAACTATTTTTGTATTATGTGTCCTTCAATACAGAATAAGTCGGTTTCCCTTGGCCACAAAGGCGTAGATCTAACTGGTCTTACAGAACTGTTGGGTTATCAGATCCGTCAGGCGCAAACGGCTTCCTTTCGAGATTTGCAGGAACCGTTCCGAACGGTGGGCATAACCCCCGGAGAGTTCAGCCTACTGACGATTGTTCGTGATAATCCGGAGGTCCGTCAGACCGATCTGGTGGATGTTTATGGTCTGGACAAATCGACGCTTTCCATTGCGGTGAAGCGACTTGTCGATCGGGGTCTGGTGGAACCAAAAAAAATTCCGAGCGATCGGCGTTTTCACGGATTGTCCATGACAGCTGAGGGGATATCCGTTCTCGGGACTGTCACTAAGATTATCGCGGACCAAGAAAAGCGTATGGATCAGGTTCTAACTGCCGAGGAAAAGAAAATTTTGATGACAGCACTTCGCCGCATTGCCGTTACCTTGGCGCCGAACTAACTTTCGATAACGCTAATCCGGAAAGACAAGAATGCACAATATATCCCGATTGCGGCGGTTTGTGACTGGTATGACCGATCTGGCAAACGTGTCGGATGGTGACGAACAGGCGATGGTGAGCGGATCGAAAATTCTCTTGGCTGATCTAATTGCTAAAGACAACTGGTTGCCGGGTGAATATGCGGCCGAGGGCGATACCTATCGCCAGTATCTCCTCCACTGCGATCCCAATCAGCGTTTTTCGGTTGTAAGTTTCGTGTGGGGTCCCGGGCAAACGACCCCAGTCCATGATCATACGGTCTGGGGTCTGGTTGGCATGCTGAGAGGCGCTGAGACCGGGCAGCGTTTCGATGTCGCCGACGACGGTTCCTTATTCCCGATCGCGACCGACCTTCTGGAACCCGGTGATATAGACATCGTGTCCCCTGCCTTGGGTGACATTCACAAGGTATCGAACGCCTTTGACGATCAAACCTCGATTAGCATTCATGTCTACGGGGCGAATATTGGCGCCGTCAACCGTCATGTTTATGACCTCGCCTCTGGCAATCGTACAAGTTTTATTTCGGGGTACTCGAATACAGAGGTGCCCAACCTCTGGGATTTGTCACTTTTATGAAGACCCTGGTGGTTGCCTCATCTCTGTTCTTTTTTCTGGCGCTCGCTATTTGGTGTGCGGTCTACGTTTGGAATCAGATGGGTGAGATAGAGATTAGTTCTATGGGGATTCTCGCCATGATCGCAGGGGTCGTTCTAAGTCTTGGTCTTGGGATAGGGTTGATGTTTTTAGTGTTCAAGAGTGCACGCGACGAGGAGGAGCGGCAATGAGATTTGTCTGGGGGTTATCAGGTATCTGCTTGGTAAGCATATTGTTTCTGGTTTCGACTGCCTCCGCCCAAGACCGGCACGATGGCTATTATTATCCGACACCACATTCCAGTGAGACCTATAACGCCCGGGCGCGTGTTCTGTCCAAAAGTGACCGTGATCGGCGCCTCGGATTTATTGTAGGCTTTACTAAACAATTATCGGAAGATCCGTCACCTATGCGGTTTACAATTTTTGCGAAGGGCACGGATGCCGAGAAACTTATCATTGTGGCGCTGGACGACGATATTTTCGCAACTCTATTTCGCGCGCGAGCTGTGCTGGCAACATTGACGGCTCATGTCCGCGCGTCTCCATTGTTTGCTGATCTTGGTGTTCAGGACCTTTTTACTTTTTATGACCTTGCCAGAATGCTTGGCTTTGAACAAATCACGGTCTCTGATGGTCGTAAATGGTCACATCGTGTCTATATTAAATAAGAAGAAGCGGCGGCCAGACCCTTTTATTGTGGCTCGTCGTGCCGCTTAAAAGTTGATCACGCTACGGATGCTTTCACCTTTATGCATAAGGTCGAAAGCGTCGTTGATATCTTCCAGAGGCATGGTGTGGGTAATCATCGGATCGATTTCAATTTTGCCGTCCATATACCAGTCCACGATTTTCGGGACGTCGCGGCGGCTTTTTGCTCCACCGAACGCTGTGCCTTTCCATACGCGGCCCGTAACCAGCTGAAACGGGCGGGTTGAGATTTCTTGTCCAGCAGCGGCAACGCCGATAATGATGCTTTGACCCCAGCCACGGTGTGCGCATTCAAGCGCCTGTCGCATGGTGTTTACGTTGCCAATGCATTCAAAAGTATAGTCGGCACCCCCATCGGTTAAATCGACCAGATAAGGGACTAAGTCTCCCTCGACTTGGTTAGGATTGACAAAATGCGTCATGCCAAAACGTTCAGCCATTTCTGTTTTGGTATCGTTGATATCGACGCCGACAATTT
Source organism: Pseudomonadota bacterium (assembly GCA_036339975.1). Lineage (GTDB taxonomy): Bacteria > Pseudomonadota > Alphaproteobacteria > MPNO01 > UBA830 > UBA830. The sequence continues at coordinate 10,513 of JAYYZV010000106.1, forward strand.
TATTGGCACCGGCTAGCCGAGCACCCTGTATGACATTCAGGCCTATACCGCCGAGCCCGAATACGACGACGTTGGATCCGGGTTCAACGCCCGCAGTGTTGATTACTGCTCCTATCCCTGTCGTCACCCCGCACCCGATATAGCATATCTTATCGAACGGAGCGTCCTGACGAACCTTGGCCAGGGCAATCTCGGGTACAACGGTGTGATTGGCGAAAGTAGAAGTTCCCATGTAGTGGAAAATTTTGTCGCCCCCGATAGAAAACCGGCTACTGCCGTCCGGCATCACTCCTTGGCCCTGCGTGTCACGGATCGAGGTGCAAAGGTTGGTTTTACCAGACAGACACGATTTGCACTGGCGGCATTCCGGAATATAGAGCGGAATGACGTGATCACCCTTTTTCAATGTCGTGACCCCGGGTCCGCAATCGACAACTATGCCCGCGCCCTCATGCCCCAAAATTGCGGGAAAAATTCCCTCTGGGTCGGCGCCAGACAGCGTGAATTCGTCGGTATGGCATACGCCGGTTGACTTGATCTCAACAAGGACTTCGCCCTCCTTAGGACCGTCCAGCGTCACGGTTTCGATAGAGAGCGGTTTGCCTGCCTCGGTTGCGATTGCGGCTAGGGTTTCCATTTTATGTGTTTCCCTTTTTTTCCAATGAATATGTTTTCAGCCGATCCGGCAGATTGCAAGGAGAATTCAAGTAATTTTGGCTAGAACAGGCATGAGGTATTTTCGGAATTGATCAGGATTTTCAGACATCGGAAAATGACCTAGCTCCTGCATAATTACTGCTTCGATGCCGATCTTCTCTGCGGTTCTCAGTGTATCTTCCGGTGTGCACGAAAAATCGTATTCGCCGGTTAGCAAGTAAACAGGGCATTTTTGGGGGTCGATTAGTCCGACGCGATCGCGATAGTCCGAATCGGCCCGGTAGAAATGCAGATCGCCCTTGAAGATTCCGGGTCCGCTGGAGAGATACCCCCACAATGTTTCCCAGCGGCACTCATCTGAACTTTGCGGTGCTACGAGACCTGAAATAAGGGCAGCGCATACCTCTCCGCCATGCACGTCGGGCCGGTGCAGCCAGTCTCGATCGTACCATGGCTGCTGATGGTCGGACGCTTCAATCCCAATCACTGCCCTAAATTCCGAAGAATATGCTTCAGCCAAATGTAAGACTATCCGACCGCCCATAGAACAACCCATTGCGACGGGTCGGTCGAGTTCGAGGCCGAGGCATAACGCCCGGATTGTCTCGGTGTATAACCTAGTGGTCAGGAGGTACTGCTCTTCTTGATACCCTGCCGGTGGCAAGGACTTTCCGTGCCAAGGCATGTCGAAAGCAATCACACGGAAACGACTGAGAATCTCGGGGTCATCCAGAAGATAACGATACTGTGTGCTATCTGACCCTGCTGTGTGGAGGCAGAGGAGCGGAATTCCGGCGCCTGCCTCCTCGAAATAAACACGGTGCGGCCGACCAAGGATTTCGATGTGCACATACCGTCCGGTAATTCCCTCAACCTTTGCCGTCATGGTTTAATTCTCGGTGCGGCAAGAACTTCTTTCACGTAGCGCAAATTAGCCATTAGCGGGTGCAGGTCGCCGGTAATCGTCATGTGGCCAGATTTGATCATAGCGAAAATGTCATGGTATCCGGGGGCGGGAAGTGCTTCCCAGTGAGCCTTCCACGCAGGCGCAGGCGCGCGGATGGCAAATCTTGAACTCGACATTAGTTTCGGTGGTGAAGTCGCAGAGGCGATCTTGCCGTCTTTTACCTCTATCAACCAGTCGTCATCCCCGATGCCCATTATAAAACACAATGAAAGAAACCGGCCGCGTCTAACGAGCGCGGCATTTTGGTTCACTAATTCCGGCAATGCATTTAGGGTCAGGAAACTAGTCGCATTTTTGGCTGCTCCGCTGCTAGCGGCTCGGTATTGGTCCGGACGATCGATGAAGCCTATAGGTTTTCTATCAGCATCAAGGCCGACGGTGGGGTCTTCTGACATTGACAAGGACCTCTAGCAATTGAAGTCAGTATCATGGCTGGCTGGAAAAGAGTGATCAAGTCAGCTAAGTCGCTGTGTTCTGTCGCTTTGGCGCTTTTATAAAGGCTGCTAATTCGCCACCAACAACCATCAATTATATGGTTTTTAGCTTAGGTGCGATTTCAGATGATCAGAACACTCATACCCGTTGTGGCTCTGCTTTCCATATCCCGGTGGGCTTCCGCCACATCGGATAAGGGGTATTGCCGTTCGACCGGAATTTTGATGATTCCGCGTGAAACAACGTCGATCAAATCCTGCGCGCGATCTATCATTTCTTCGCGGTTGCGGACATGCCAAAGATACGCGGCACTTGTGACATAGAGAGAACCCATGTGATTGAGCCGGAAAATGTCAAAGGGCGGGATCGGGCCGGATGCGGTGCCGTAGGACGCTAGGAGACCTCTCGGCCTAAGACAGTGGAGCGACTCCTCAAAAGTATCGGCGCCGACGGCGTCGAATACGACTGGCACGCCTTCGCCAGCCGTCAACGATTTGACCGCAGCGACGATGTCGTCGCGACCCCGGACAAGGGTGTGGTGACATCCAGCATTAATTGCGTGCTGTTCTTTGGCTTCCGATCCAACGATGCCAATCACGCGTGCGCCCAGATAGTTTGCCCATTGGCAAAGGATCTGGCCAACGCCTCCGGCAGCGGCGTGAACCGCGATCGTGTCTCCTGGACCCACCGGATAGACATCATTGACTAAGTAGTGAGCGGTTATGCCTTTTGTTGTCATGGCAGCCGCTGTGGCATCGTCAATGTCATCAGGTAACGCGATCAGGCGGTCCGCCCTCATCGTGCGAGCTTCGCAGTACGAGCCGCGTGGTAGGGCGTGACCGCCGCTGGAATATGTAACGCGGTCTCCAACAGAAACGAAATCGACCCTATCGCCCACGGCTTCAACCACGCCGGTTCCCTCCGATCCAAGGCAGCTTGGGAGTTCGGGCAAGGGGTAGCGGCCGTTGCGGGTATGAATATCAGCATAATTAACGCCAACGGCTGTGTGGCGAAGCCGAACTTCGTCAGGCCCCGGTTCAGGCAGCGGAATTTCGTCCATCCGAAGTACTTCCGGCCCGCCGTACTGATGCACCCGGATTGCGTTGGTTGTGTCGGTCATTCTGTGCTCCCTGATTGGACTTTATAGCCTAAAATGGGACGTTCAGGCCGTCCATCATGCTGTCACAATTCACGAGCTCAACCTTTTTGGAGTATATTATGAATGCGTCAGCTTCTTCGCGCACCTGATGCCACAAGGTGCCGCCAAATTGGCGCTGTTTATTGCGGCGGTACTCAATCATTTGGAACTTGGCCCGGGTAGTTATCAGGCCATCGCTTTCGCTTTCTATCGTCACGTTAGTGATGGATCGTGTTGTACGGGAGGTTGGCGACTGTGAATGCAGCGAGCCGGTTGTTAGCCGACGTACCCTTGTTTCCATCAGTTTCCGATCATCATATATTAACGACACGGTTGTCTTTGGGTCAGACTGGTTTTCTTCAATCGGTACCCAATACCATCCGTCGTCGGTAAATAAAGAGAGCCAATCCTCCCAGCGACGCTCGTCCAACAGTCGGGCTTCCAAGATAAGGAAAGAAGTAATCTCGTTGGGGGCGATTTCAAATGGTTTCATGCCTTCATACCGCCGTCATATAGCCGAGCCAGGCGTCGTACATATTCCTTATATAAACCTCGCTTGTGGAATCTTTGCCCCGCACGCCGCCATGCTCATCCGGCCTGTCGGTTTCGAAACCGCGCCCTATTTCGATCCATTCGGCTCCACCAGAGGTAACGCCGACCCCAATACGACCATATGTTTCCAGATCGTCGGTAAGTACAAGTGAACCTGTCCCGTTCGTCACGTTAGAAAACGCAATGGTGTCCTCGAACATTTCATCGGGTGCGCCTTTCATGCGAAACGAATAATTATAGACTTCGGTCCGGTTGACTGAGACCGGGTGTACGACGCGAAACTGCCGAAACTGGCTCATGAAGGAGATGTTCGGATAAATGTTTGAATTCCAGCGACTTACTTCCAGAATGCGTTTAGTCTCCGCCTTTCCCTTTTTAGCCTCCATAGCCTTGATGTATTCGGCGAACACGTCGTTACCTTGGGCGGCAACCAGTTTTTCGTCATCGTGATAGTCACCGAGGAAGGAATGCCCGTTGGGGTAGGTCCAGATACCGATTTGTTCCTGCCACATTTTGTATGGCGCACCGTTTTGGCGCATCTGCCGCACAGCGATCTCGCCCGCGCCGTCGGTGTGCGTTTCGTCATCCTGTTCTCGCGCCGCTTCGATCGATGACTGGTGGACGAATAGCGGATGGGCCGCGTCGCATAGGTTTTCCAGATAGAGCTTCCAGTTCCCGTCGAATGCGTGTTTGAAAACGCCACCTGCGACTTCGATTTCACCATCAGGAGCACGGTCGACAATGTCGTCGATAGACGTCGTCATATATCCAAGAAAATCGGTTAGTACCGGCCCGTCTGGGGAAAGCGAAGCAAATATAAACCCCCGATAGCTGTCGACCCGGGGCGCTCGAACCATCGCCGTGTTTGGGTTTTTGGTATCGAAATGATCCGGATATCCATGTTGCAGGGGGACACGGATCAGTTTGCCCGCGGTATCGTAAGTCCAGCCGTGGTAGCAGCAGACGAACTCTTCGGCGTTGCCGGAATCCTCAGCCACAACCATCGCGCCGCGATGGGCGCACTGATTGTGGATCACGTGTATCTTGCCATCGCAATCGCGGGTCATGACCATTGGCCGACGACCAATTTGAGTTTTTAAAAAGTCCCCCGGTTTTTTGATCTGACTTTCATGCCCAACATAAACCCATGCACGTGCAAAAATCCGATCCATTTCCAATTCGAATATCTCTGGATCCCCGTATACCCGCCGATGCACGCGGCCGGGCTGAATCAGCAATTCTATATCTGAGACACTGTCCAACGGCATGTCTTCATAACCCTATAATCATAGCATTTTATAAAATGATACTGTACGGTTTAGTATCGGCTTAATTTCAACGAGTCAAATGGGGCCACGAATGGAAACGCGTCGACAGCGCAACGCAGCCGACAAGCGCCGAGCCATCTTGCTGGGCGCGCGTGCTGTATTCATGCAGCATGGTTTCGGGGGTGCAAGTATGGATGCAATCGCTGATGCGACCTCCGTTTCAAAGATGACCCTTTACCGCTATTTCGATAGCAAAGAAACATTGTTCGCTGGTCTGATCGAAGAGCAATGCGAGCGTATCCTGGAACAGGACCCGGCGGCTCCTTTGGGCGGGTTGCCGCTTCGGGAAGCCCTTGTCCGTTTCGGTGAACGTTTACTCAATACGGTCTACGCGCCAGAAACCTTGGCTCTACATCGGATAGTTCTGGCGGAGCTACAACGGTTTCCAGAATTAGGCGTATTATTCTACAGGTCCGGACCCGAGCGAAATATATCCGCGCTTGCAAGCTATCTCGAAAACCTATCGAAAGAAGACAATCTAAAAGTCGACAATCCGCGAAAGACTGCCGAGGAATTTTTTGAACTGGTAAGAGGTTATACTCATCTAAGACTTCTGCTCGGAATCGAAAAAAGACCTGATCAAGAAGCTATCCGGTTGCAGGTTGCTCGGGCTGTTGATACCGTTGCAAAGTCACTTTGACGGGCGTGCGAATGATATGTTCGGGACAATTCACTGTGTTAGACTTCGGTCACACAAATTCGGAGACAGATCATGAATGCTGCGGCTGTCAGTGATACTTTAGTGGGCTCCCTGCGTGGCGAAGTCAGCGAAGATGAGTGGAAAGTGCGTGTTGATCTTGCGGCAGCGTATCGGCTGGCTCACATTTACGGGTGGACGACGACACTTATCTATAACCATATATCTGCCCGGATCCCTGGGCCGGAGCACCATTTTCTTCTGAACCCATTTGGTCTCGGATGGAATGAAGTTACGGCCTCTAACCTGGTAAAGATTGATCTCGAAGGAAATATTCTCGACGAAACGCCCCATAAAATTAACAACGCAGGCTACACAATCCACAGCGCTATCCACGCGGCGCGTGACGATGCGATGTGCGTCATACATACGCATACAGAAGCAGGTATGGCGGTTTCTGCTCTGGAAGACGGTCTGATCTATACCAACCAGGACGCAATGATGTTTTATGGCCATACGGCCTACCACGAATTCGAGGGTATCGCCCTTGACCTGTCGGAACGTGAGCGTCTCGTTGAGGATCTCGGAGACAAAAAGGTGATGATCCTGCGTAACCACGGATTGCTGACGACGGGAAACAGTATCGGAGACGCTTGGGTCCAGATGTATTTCTTGGAAAAGGTCTGTCAGGCTCAGCTTTCTCTATTGTCGGCGGCGGCGGCCTCGGGTCAAAAGATCCGCTACCCCTCGAAAGAGGTCTGTGAGCACACAGCAAAACAGTATGACAACAACGGCACTGGTGAGAGAGAATGGCCGGCTCTCGTCCGGCAACTGGACGACGTCACCACCGAGTACTTAATTTAACCAATGACCACAGTTGATGAAATCGCGCCCGATCTGTTCCGTATCACCTGTTTCATTGAAGCAGCGAATTTTCAGTTCTCGTCATTCTTGGTGAGGGATGATGAGCCCATGCTCTATCACACCAATCTTCGGGGACTCTTTCCCGATGTCATGCGTGGCGTAGAGACGGTCCTAGACCCGGCGACTATCCGTTGGATCGGGTTTAGTCATTTTGAATCCGATGAATGCGGCGCTTTGAACGATTGGCTCGCGATCGCACCTCATGCAGAGCCGGTCTGCAGTTTCGTCGGCGCCCGAACCAGCGTTGGGGATTTTTCTGACAGGCCGCCGAGAGTGCTAGAGGCAGACGAGCGGATCCACACAGGGTCACACAGTTTTCGTGTGATAGAAACCAAACACGTTCCGCATGGATGGGACGCGAGCCTGATGTTCGAGGAGACGGCGTCCACCCTTTTTTGTTCCGATCTGGTCGGTCAGGGTGGGAACGTCGAAGCTCTGACGGAAGGAGATATTGTCGGCCGATCGCAGGAGTATAACGAGCGTCAGGCAGAAGGGCCAATGTCGGGTTCGGTGCCATTTACTGAAGAAACTTTGCCTATACTTGAAAGCCTCGCCGACCTGAACCCAAAGACACTTGCTTGCATGCACGGTTCTAGTTTTACTGGTGATTGCGGTCAGGTATTACGGGATTTTGGTGCTATTTTGGAAAGTCTAAGCACTAAGGATGAACAGTGACGATCGATGGCTGACAAAATTAATAAAACAGATGAGGAGTGGCGGGCACAACTGACGGAGGAGGAATACTACGTCACCCGTCAACATGGGACCGAACGCGCTTTTTCGGGGGAATACGATCAGTGTAAAGACCGTGGAATTTATACGTGCCGGTGTTGCGGTCACCCCTTGTTTGACGCTGATCACAAATTTGACTCAGGTACGGGATGGCCCAGCTTCTATCAGCCGATGGACAAAGAAGCGGTATCAACAAAGTCGGATCTGTCGATGTTTATGAGCCGGACTGAGGTCCTCTGCGCGAGGTGCGACGCCCATCTTGGACACGTTTTTCCAGACGGCCCGATGCCTACCGGTCAGAGGTATTGCATGAATTCAGTGTCGCTGAAACTGGAACCCAAGGAAAGCTGAGGATAACTTCTTACGGCGGTTTCAATAAGCCGCGAAGTAAGTTTTCTCCTCAATCCGAGTGCAGTGAAAAGTGTCGAATTCGCGGTCTGTTATCGCGCGTTCGTCCTATCCTCCTTATTACCCGAGAATAGCCGTCGCAGCTTTCCATAGCTTTATGTCAGGCGACGGCGACGGCTGTCATTTCCACACGAATTTCCGGTGTAGCCAGGGGAGCGCCGACCGTTGTTCTGGCAGGCGCATTGGGACCATCCACCCAGCCGTCCCAGATTTTGTTCATCGCCGCGAATTCCGCCATGTCCGCCATGTAAATCGTGACCGATAAAAGTTTTGATTTGTCCGAGCCCATTGCTGCCAATGTGGCATCAAGTCGAGTCAGTACATCAGCTGTTTGCTGCGATATGTCGCCCGACCGGTCTTCGGCAACATGACCCATTGTATATATTGTATCGCCGTGGCGTACCGCTTTGCTCATCCGGGGACCGGGGTCGAGTCTCTTGGGGTCGGCCATCTCTTTTTCTCCTATAATCGAACGACAAGTTTCAGCGAAAGATAGCTGTCTGCGCAAGGCTAGGCTATCCTCGCCGCCTAAAAATGAGGAATACCTATGATTCTGATTACCAGTGCCGGGGGAAAAACCGGCAGGGCGATGATCGCGACTTTCGCTATGACCGGGGAGCCGGTCCGAGTGATTATGCGCCGGAACGATATGGATGAACAACTGATGGCACTCGGTGCGACGGAGGTTTTCCACGGTGACCTTAGAGATCCCGCCCAAACTGCGGCAGCGGCAAACGGATGCCGCGCGATTTATTATATTTGTCCCAACATGATCGAAGACGAGAGGGAAATAGGCGATAGCATCATTGCTGCGGCTAAATCAGCAGAAGTTGAGCGTTTGATCTTTCATTCTGTTCTGCATACCCAGGTACAGGCTCTGAAGCATCATTGGGCAAGATTGTTTGTGGAAGAGGCGATCATCGAATCGGGAGTTCCGTTCAGCATACTGCAGGTGGGGTCTTACTATCAGAATATGTTGCCCGGCTGGGCTAAGATGCTCGAAACCGGCGTTCATGGTATGGCTTACGAGGTGGGTGCACCGATGAGCCTCGTGGATCTCGAGGACGTGTCTGAAGCGGCGACGCGGGTTCTCAACGATCCGGGTTGCGTGAACGGCATCTTCGAGATTTGTGGACCCGTGATCACACTGACCGAGAAAGCAAAAATACTATCCCGCGTGCTGGGTCGAGAGGTCGAAGCGAAGAAAATGTCGCCAGATCTGGTGGTGTCCCATGCCCAGGAGATGGGGGTGTCTGAGTTCGGACAGGATTGCATGCGTCGAATGTTTGCTCATTATGATATTCACGGACTTGTCGGATCGTCGCGTATACTAGAATGGATCCTAGGACGCCCGCCGACTGATTTTGAAACATTTGTCAAACGGATCGCCGTTGGAGACTGACGTACGAGCTCTTATTTTCTTCGGTAGCCGGTTATGTGAGATCGACCGTCAGGGGGTTATACGAGTAGAGCCAAGCGTTTCGGTCGGCGCCCTCGTCCCGTTTCGCAAAACTTTGACGGATCTCTTCTACGCTATCTAGATGAAACAGTTTCCGGTTGGCATCCGATGTATTTACCACCCGTGCAGTGCGCTTCACCCGGTTACGCTGGTATAGCTGAAGGGCGTCGGCGATCTTCTCGCTTTGTTCTAGCGATCGGGTCAAGACCGCCCCGTCTTCGATAGCCATCGCGGCACCTTGGGCTAGGTAGGGTAAAGTCGCATGAGCCGCATCTCCAAGGATTGTCACGCGATCGGAACTCCAGTTTTCGATTGACGGACGACGATAGAGTGCCCAGCGATAGCATTCGTGTTTATCCACGAGATCGATTACGGTCTGGATATCTTCGTGCCATCCTTGGAAGTCGCTCTTCAGGTCTTCCCACGGGAATTTTGCTGTCCATGATTCCTCGCGGGCGACCGGAGTTTCGACAGCGCCCACGAAATTCAGCAGCTCACCTCCGCGAATCCAGTACGAAACCGAATGTTTGCCCGGTCCCATCCAGACCGACATGACCTCTTCCATGAAGTTGGCCGGCAGCTTTTTCTTAGGTACGGTTAGGCGCCACGCGGAGTCACCTGTGTAGATTGCTTTCACTGCGCCTGCTACCTGGTCCCGGATGACGGATTTAACGCCATCTGCACCGATTAGGAGGTCACCCTTTGCGGTACTTCCATCCTCGAAATGGAGTTCGACGCCGTTCTCTGTTTCCGTATAGCCCGTAGCTTTTTTATTTAGATGGACTAGCCCCCTCTTCATTTTTTGAACGGCGTTCGAGAGAATTTCATGTAGATCCGCCCGGTGGATCTGATTATAGGGAGCCTTGTGAAGTTTTAGGTGTTGTTCCGAAAGCGCGAAACGGTCGATAATTTCGCCTGTATCGTGCAGTCTGAACACATATGCCCCCGGCTGGACCGATAGTGCCGATAACTCACCGCCGATGCCGAGGTGGTTCATTACGTGCATCGCATTCGCACTTAGTTGGATGCCGGCGCCAACCTCCCCCAACTGGGGAGCCTGTTCGTATATTTCGACGTCGTAACCCGACTTCAACAAACACCCCGCTGCCGCCATACCACCAAGACCAGCGCCTGCAATCAGAATTTTTTCAGAGCTCACAAGAACCAGCCTTCGTCGTTGACGGATGTTGAGTAGAGAATTGAATTATTTCAGTCTGAAAGGCAACATGGGAAAAATATGCCGGTATCACAGTATTTTACGCATGCTTCGATGGGGTATCCCCGCCTCGTAAAAAATGTCGCTTTCGATAGAGAAACCCAGTTTCTCATAAAAAGGGCAGGCATGGAGCTGAGAGTAAAGAAACGCGCTCGTATAACCGCTTTTCGCCGCATCCGTGATCGCGCGAAGCATCAATTGCCGTCCGACACCCGCCTTGCGGTGTGCCCGCCTGACCGCGACGCGTTCGAACTTTATCTGGTATTTGTCCAGTGGGCGCACCCTAGCCGTACCTATTTCTTTATTATCCAATCGCGCGAGATAGTGGCTGCAATGTTCGTCTAGCCCATCAAATTCTATGTCGCGGTTGACTTTCTGTTCAACGCAAAACACGTCAATTCGGATTGAAAAGCACGCTTTGCGATCGCATGGCTCGATTGCTTCGGTAATAATCGGAAAGGACACCAGCAGGCAAAAGTGGTTTCGGGAACAGAGAGAGTATAACCCGGTTTATTGCATGGTGCACGACGAATGGTGACAGGGTGCCAACACAATAATTATGCGCCTCTAAATAGACCCGCCGGCCCTAGGTCGTTATGTTTTCGCCACCGAACCCCTGGAGGACTTTCCGGAATGAAGATTTTTGTTTACTCGGCCTCGCTCCGCGAGGATTCGATCAATCTCAAGCTTTCGAAGCTAATTGCGACGGTGGCTGAAGCACATGGTGCGGAGGTAGATTTCGCGCGGATCAATGATTTTGACATGCCAATGTATAACATGGATGAGCAACAATCGTCTGGTGTGCCCGCCGGAGCAAAAGCGCTGGCCGACCGGATAACCGCGGCGGATGGAATGATCCTTACGTCCCCGGAATACAATTGGCTACCGCCGGCCACAATTAAGAACGCCGTCGACTGGCTTTCGCGCATAAAGCCGGTCCCGCTCGACCGAAAATCGATTCTGCTGTCATCGGCTAGCCCCTCTCTCGTTGGTGGTGGAAGAGGACTACTTAGCCTGCGCGTGTCGTTTGAGGCACTTGGAACATGGGTTTATCCAAAAATGTTCACTCTTGCCCAGGCACCTGCTGCTTTTAACGATGACGGCAGTCTTGCCAGCGAAGACCTTGCCACGATGCTCGACGGTATGGTCGCGGATTATTGTTCAGCTGCGGTGGCACTGAGCAATCGGTAGGACATAATAATGTCGGGCAAGGAGACAATCGAACGCTGGGTTGGGGCGCGGTATCCTAGAAAGGAAGACGCAGCGCTTCTGACTGGCAACGCACGATTCATCGACGATATGGAGCCCGTCGCCGGCATCCGGCATGCTGCGATCCTCCGTTCGGAGCACCCGCATGCGCGTATAATTTCGATTGATACGTCCAAAGCCGAGGCCTTGCCAGGAGTACGGGGCATAATAACAGGGGCAGATATAGCGCAAACAATTGCGCCGATCCCGAGCGCTGTCCGGGTGCCTATCAAGTTTTATCCGATCGCGATCGATAAGGTTCGCTATGTCGGTGAACCTGTGGCGGTGGTCGTCGCTGAAAACCGTTACATTGCGGAAGATGCCGTCGAACTAATTGAGCCCGTATACGAGGAATTGCCGGCGACTGCGGATCCGGAAACGGCGATGGCTGAAAATGCATCTCTGCTACACGACGATGTCGGTTCCAATATCGTGCACCACCGGACCTTCCGGTATGGTGATCCGGAAACGGCGTTTGAGCGGGCGGATAAGATAGTAAGGCTTTCGTGGCGCTACCCGCGATATGCATCTACGCCTATGGAGACGTATGGGCTGGTGGCTAATTTCGAAAGCCAGCCTGACCGTTACACAATCTGGTCCAATTTTCAGGGACCTTTCATCTTGCACGCGCTTATGACGGGCGCGCTGGGGGTGCCTGGTAACCGGCTAAGGCTAATTACCTCACCTCATTCTGGCGGTAGTTTCGGGATCAAACAGGCAATGTTTCCCTATATGGTCTTGCTGGCCGCCAGCTCGCGTATCCTCGGGTGCCCGGTGAAGTGGATAGAAGACCGGCTGGAACATCTGACGGCGTCTTCTTCAGCGGCGGATCGCGCTGACGGAGTCGAGGCTGCGTTCGCTTCCGACGGGGAACTGCTCGGTCTCAAATTTGATAATATTGTCAATGTAGGCGCTTTCGTGCGAGCGCCCGAACCCGCGTCGGTTTATCGTATGCATTCGGCCTCTAATGGCTGTTACAGCGTCCGGAATATAGCGGTAGAAAACCGTCTGGTGGTGACCAATACCACCCCAATCGGGCTTAATAGGGGCTATGGAGGCCCACAATTCTATTATGCACTGGAACGGGTTATGGATGCAGGCGCGAAAGAGCTTAGCATCGACCCCGCGGAAATTCGCCGCCGGAATTTCATTAGAGCTGAGGAATTTCCCTATAAAGCGCCCGCAGGCGCGACATATGATGCTGGTGACTATGAAGCGGGCCTGGAGCAGGCACTCGAACTTGCTGAGTATGAAGATCTGAAGCTCGCCCGAGAACAGGCGAGAGCCAATGGTAAACTTTTTGGCATCGGCATGGCAGCCGGCGTCGAACCGTCGGGCTCCAACATGGCTTATGTAACGTTGGCCCAGACGCCAGAAGAACGCGCCAAGGCGGGTGGACGTTCTGGCGGGCTTGGAACGGCAACGGTGTCAGTTGATCCGTCTGGTTCGGTCACAGCGAAAACGGTCTCTACCCCTGCGGGACAAGGGCACCAGACAGTCGCCGCCCAAGTGGTAGCCGACGCGCTCGGAATGCGACCAGACCAAATCGACGTTATAACGGAGGTTGATACGCTTACAAGCGCCTGGTCATTGGCATCGGGTAACTACGCGAACCGGTTTTCCGCGGTCGTGATTGGTGCAATCGCCGATGCAGCGGAAAAGGTGGCAAAAAAAATCAAGCTCATAGCCGCCGAAAACCTGGAAGTAGCACCGGAGGATATAGAACTGGTTGGCGGCAACGCACAGGTCGTCGGTGTACCGGAAAAAGCGCTTCCGGTGCGCAGAGTAGCGGCGCAGACCCATTGGCATCCTGCCGGTTTGCCAAAGGCAATGGAGCCAGGCCTGTTCGAGACGACGATCATGAACCCGGAAATGTTGGATGCGCCGGATGACCAGGATCGTGTGGGCAGTGCCGTAACCTTTGGCTACGTCTTTGACCTCGCCGCTATCGAAATTGACCGGGAGACCGGTGAAATAGAAATCAAGAAATACGTATCGGTGCACGACGTCGGTAATGTGTTGAACGAGATCGTTGTCGAAGGCCAGATCTACGGCGGATTTGCTCATGGACTTGCCGGTGCGCTGCTGGAAGAGTTCGTCTACGACGCTGGTGCTAATCCGCAGGCAGGCACGTTCGCCGATTACCTCTGCATCACTGCGCCTGAGGTGCCGGAGCTGACTATCGGGCACTTCAATACGCCGTCGCCGCACAATGCGCTCGGCGCGAAAGGCATGGGCGACGGCTCGTCGATGCTGGCGCCGACAGCAATCGCCAACGCGGCCGCCGATGCGCTAGGTACGTTTGATGTCGAGCTGCCCCTTACACTTAACAAGAACTGGGCGGCAGCGAATGGTTTGCCGTATCAGCGCGCGGGTGCTGCGAAAGCAAAGGTAGGCGATGGCCCTCGTGAAGCGCTAGCGTCAAAAGGCGGCCTGAACGGCGAAGGTTCGGTCGAGCTGTCGGCGTCACCTGCCGACGTATGGAAATTGTTGCTCGATCCGGAAACGTTGGCTGCCGTCGTACCCGGCTGCGATAAGCTGACCCAGGTCAGCGAAGATAGTTTTACCGCCGAGGTAACAATTGGCGTCGCGGGTATAAAAGGCGTCTATAATGCTCGGATCGATCTCCGTGATAAGGTTGAAGGAGAAAGTGTCCGCCTCATCGGAAAAGCCTCTGGGGCGCTTGGGTTTGGGCAGGGAGAAGGCAGTGTCGTGCTGGAACGGATTGACGACAACTGTACGCGTATTTCATACAATTATAACGCTAATGTTGGTGGCAAGGTTGCCACGGTGGGACAGCGTATGCTGGGCACAGTTACGAAGCTTCTGATCAGTCAATTTTTTCGGGGCTTTGACAGGCGGCTGAAATCCGGGAATGCCAACGACAAGTCTTCCGGAAGTATATTCCGGCGGCTATTTGCGAGGCGCGCCAGATGAAGCCGGTCGCGTTCGAATACTGCCGCCCCGATACCATGGAAGAAACCATGGAATTACTTGCTGAATTCGGTAGTGACGCCAGCATCATTTCCGGCGGCTTGTCGCTTGGAGCGATGCTGAATATGCGGTTAGTGCGTCCGGTGGCGTTGATCGATATAAATCACCTGAGCGAACTTGCTGATATAGAGATCGGCGATGCAAATGCTACGACCGGCGCGCTGGTGCGGCAGGCGACCGCGATGAATTCTCCGGGCGTCGTTTCAGGAGTCCCATTGCTGGCTAAGGCGCTCCCCTGGACTGGACACTATCAGACCCGATCGCGTGGGACGCTTGGCGGATCGGTAGCGCACGCGGATCCTAGCGCCGAGATCCCCCTGATTCTTGTGACCCTGGGTGGTGTGGTCAAACTCCAGTCGCCCGGCGCTGCTCGCGACGTTCCCGCTCGGGAGTTTTTCCACGGCCTACTGACGACGGATCGCCGGGCGGACGAGATGATTACTGAGCTTACATGGCCACTGCGCCGCGACAATACGGGATACGCCTTTGAAGAGCTTGCCCAGCGCCACGGCGACTTTGCGATAACGGCAGTGGCGGCAGAAGTGGTGGTTGCGAATGATGGTGATATCATTGATTTGTCGCTAGGACTCGGCGGCGTAGAGGACCGGCCAATCGTCGCCAACACGTCGGCATTTCTCGGCAAACCGGCGACCGAAGAAACAGCTCGAGAAATCGCGGAGATGGTTGCTGAGACAATCGACCCGATGATTGACCTGCAGGCAAATGCGGACTACCGGCGTCAGTTGGTTCGTGTTTTAGGCGCCCGGGTGCTGTCTGCGGCGTTCGTCGACGCAACCGCTGCGACGGAGGTTGCTTGATGCTCCGTATCAAACCTGATCAGAAACAACGAGTAACCCTCGTTGTCAACGGAACGGAGGTATCCGGTTTCGCAGAGCCGCGCCTGTTACTCACCGACTTCCTTCGGCATGAACTTGGTATGTATGGCACGCATGTCGGGTGTGAACACGGAGTGTGCGGTGCATGCACGATCATCATCGACGGTGTGGCGACACGCAGTTGTCTGCGTTACGCCGTGCAGTGTGAGGGAATGGAACTCAAAACGGTAGAAGGTCTTGCTGATCGAGATGGTACGCTGAATACACTACAAAAAGCCTTCAACGAGAACGGTGCGCTACAATGCGGGTTCTGTACTGCCGGCATTCTAATGTCGGCGACAAAATTTCTTCAGGAAAATCCAAAACCCGACCGTGAAGATGTCCGTGATATGCTATCCGGTCATATTTGCCGTTGTACCGGTTATGAACAGATTGTGCGCGCTATACTGCAGGCTAGCGGACAATGAATCTGGGCAAGGTTTTCTATCGCCAGATACTCCGCGAAGGTTGTGCGGAAGCTATTGTCGATGGCCAAATTCGACGGACCTACATAGACTGGTATGAAGAAATCCGAGCCGTCGCAGGAGGACTGGAGCACCGAGGCCTGAAATCAGGTGATCATTTTGTGGCGGTTCTGTCCAATCGATACCAGACCGCGACGCTGTATTGGGCATGCCAAATGCTGGGCGCTATTTTTACGCCATTCAATTGGCGCGCCAATGGTGAAGAAATTGCCTATGTGTTGGAGGACGCCGAAGCAGTCGCCGTTGCGTTCGAGGCGCGGTCGCGGGACGCGGTCGGTGACGCCTTGGTTCATTTCCCGGGTTCCGGGATTATCACTTATGACATTGATGGAGATGATTTCGAAAGCCTTTGGAAATCGGAGCCAATCGATGGCCCTGCAGAGGTGGATGAAACCGAAATCTGCTTGATGCTTTATACATCCGGTACTACCGGACGGCCTAAGGGTGTGCCTAGATCGCATCGTGCCGAACGCCTTGCTGCCACCCATTGCATTATGCAGCTATACTACAGGCATGGTGATTCGACGCTCGGCGTGATGCCCATGTTTCATACTATGGGCGTCCGGTCGATGCTGATGTGCATGCTGCTCAATAGTAAATTGGTCTGTTTGCCCGTCTGGGATGCGGAAGCAGCGCTCTCTCTGATCCAGGAAGAAAGAATAGCAACACTGTTTCTAGTGCCGACCATGTTCCACGACATGCTGCATCACCCGAGCCGTGCGAAGTACGATCTCTCGGCGGCACAAAATATCGGCTATGCTGGTATGGCAATGACATCAGCGTTGACCACCCAATGCGCTGAAGAATTCAACCCACGTCACTTTATAAATTTTTATGGATCCAGCGAAATCTTTTGTTTTTCTGTATGTGATCACGTCACTGAAAAGCCTGGCTGCGCGGGACGACCTGGGGTAGGCCAGATTTTGCGGGTCGTGACACCAGACCCTGAGTGTGGAAGTAGCCCTGACGATACGGTTCCGGACGGCCAGTCTGGCGAGATCATCGCACCGATGGACGGGATGGAAGCATTCACGGGTTACTGGAAACGATCAGATGCGGATACGAAATCCATTCGCGACGGTTGGTATTTTACGGGCGATCTTGGCTATTACGATGAAGACGGCGAACTTTATGTCGTAGGGCGGGTCGATGACATGGTGATTTCTGGCGGTGAAAACATATACCCGGAGGAAGTTGAGGATGTGTTGGCAAAATCGTCGCTGGTAAAGCAAGTAGCCGTCATCGGTTTGCCGGACGATCGTATGGGCGCGCGGATAGTTGCTTTTGTCGAGCCAGCATCGGGTGACTGTTCGGCGGAAAGGCTGGACGATTGGTGTCTTGGCAGCAGCTTGGCCCGTTTTAAGCGCCCTCGTGCCTATGTTTTTGTAAAAAATATTCCCCGGTCCGCTGCGGGAAAGCTCTTGCGCCGCTTTCTGCGCGACGGCGATTACGAACTTAATAATAATTTTGAAAGTACGCTCTAACTAAGGAAAAAAAATGGCAGAAAAAAATTACGCGCATCAACGGGCCTCTATCCTGGAAAGCCTCGACGGGCTATCCGTCGACGTCGACGCGGAAAAACGTATTGGCTATCTTGTTCTCGATCGCGAGCCGCTAAACATTGTGTCGTACACCGGTCGTCAACAGATCCGTGCAATCATTGAAGAAATGGATGAGGACGATGAAATCGGCGTCATTGTTATTAAGGGTGCGAACGGGGTTTATACCTCTGGCGGCGACGTAAAAGCGTTTCCGGATATTCCGAAAAACAAAATGTCAGATCTTCACTGGAATATCAGCGCTCCCGAACGGGCGGAGAAGCCGGTTATCGTTGCGATGGAGAAGTACGCATTCGGTGTCGGATTTGAACTTGCGATGGCCTGTGACTTCCGTTTTGCGACTAAGGATACCCTCGTCGGCCTGCCAGAGAGTTCTCTTGGTCAGATGCCGGGGTCCGGAGGCAGCGTGCGTGTTGCACGTATCGCCGGCCTCACGCGAGCGAAGGATATGGTTATGCTTGGTACACGGGTGTCGGCGCCGAAGGCACATGACTGGGGGTTAATTACCGACGTTGCCGAAGATGCTGAAGGTCTTCAGAAGATGGTGGAAGACTATGCTGCCAAGTTAAATTCGCTGTCGCCGATTGCACTTGCATCCCTGAAGAAAGTGCTCAACTCAGCTTACGATTCTCCACTCAAGACCTCTCTCGAAGTAGAGGGCCACTCATACGAGAAGCTGCGGTGGACCCACGATTATTCAGAGGGTATCGCGGCCTTCACGGAACGGCGTAAGGCGGAATTCAAAGGCGAGTAATAGACGCTATAATGGAGTTGGCAAGATGACAGTTGCCGATATATTAGGCGCCTTCTGAGATCGGGAGGAGATTGTGCTGGGACCGCTACTCGGATATTAGGTGGTCGGAAGATCACTTGGATTTTATTGACATAAACGGGCATTGAATGGCAACGACGAAGAAGAAAACGGCTAATAAATGGCCTGTTCAGATATTTAAAACTCTTAAGGACGCGGACGTCGCGCAGGTTGCTTTTGTACCCGATGCGGGACACGCAGAACTAATCAAGGCCTGCCTTGCCGATAACCACATCAAAACCACGCGCCTAACCACAGAGGAAGAGGGGGTTGCGCTCGCGCTTGGCGCATGGCTGGGTGGCGAACGCAGCGCCTTACTGATGCAATCGTCCGGCGTAGGTAACTGCATAAATATGCTTTCAATTATGCAGGAAACGCGTTCGCCATTGCTAATGTTAGTGACGATGCGAGGTGAGTGGGGTGAGTTTAATCCTTGGCAAATTCCAATGGGGCAGGGGACAGCTAAGGCGCTCGAGGATGCTGGCACGATAGTCTATCACGTGGACGATGCCGGAGGTCTGGCCGAGACAATTTACGCTGCTTCGCAGATCGCTTTTAATGCCTACCGGCCGGTTGCGGTTCTGATTGGCCAACAGGTAATCGGTTTTAAGGACTGGCGGAAATAATGTCGGAAAAAAAGAAAATTACACTAAACCGACGGTTTGTAGTCTCCCGTTTAGTTCGCGATCGTGGCGACACACTGTTTGTTACAGGTCTGGGTTCAACAACCTGGGATGCTGCGGCTGCGGGAGATCATAGAAACAATTTTTACCTGTGGGGCGGTATGGGTGGTGCCGCAGCGACGGGCTTAGGACTGGCTAGAGCCCAACCCGGCCGCCGTGTAGTCGTATTGACTGGTGACGGGGAGATGCTGATGGGTATAGGCACCCTTGCAACCATCGCGGTTGTGGCACCTGCTAATCTGGCGGTGTGTGTTATCGACAACCAGCGCTACGGTGAAACCGGAATGCAGGAAACTCACACAGGTCACGGTGTTGATCTTGCCGCAATGGCGGCTGGCGCTGGTTTTGCCCTTACGCAGACAATTTGGACGACAAAAGACCTTGAGGCCGCCATTCCCCATATTTACGAGACCGAGGGGCCGGTATTTGTGGACATAAAAGTCAATACAGATCACGTCCCGATGGTACTCCCGATGCGGGATGGCACAGCGATCCGAGGTCGCTTCCGAGAGGCAGTTCTCGGCGAACGGGCCTACGATTAAGAGAACCAAGCCTCTCAAATGATCGACCGTCGTGCGCTTATCGGCATGGCACTTGTGTGCTCTGCTGCCAGCATCGGTGGACTTACGGTCGTAATAACCCGATTTGTAATTTCCGAGAGTGACCCCTTTACGCTTGCCAGCGTTCGTTATCTGCTCGCTTCGATGAGCCTGATTACACTGGTTCTTTATCAGGGTAGGAGTTTTAGGGTCGACCCTAGGGACAGGTTTGGGCTGATAGTCCTCGCGCTTGCTTTCTTTGCGGCGTTCCCATTTTTCTTTGCACGTGCGCTGGAGGATACAACCTCGGCGCGTGGGGCACTGATTTATGCCTGTATGCCGCTGGCCACCATAGCTTTGGCCGCGATGTTCCGTATCGAGCGCATCACATCCTGGAAGTTTCTCGGCGTAATCTGCGGTATCGCCGGTGTCTGGTCTGCAATAGGGCTCGATGTCGAAGCGCCGCCCAATGCGTTTCGTGGTGATATTGCCATGGCCATAGGAACAGCGTGCTCCGCCGCCTACACGGTATTCGCCAAGCGGTATGTTATGAAGTATGACGGAGTTGCGATGACCGCGTGGTCCATGCTTTTGGGGTCTGTAACGTTGTTTGTTATCGCGATTTTTTTCGGCAATCCTTTTTCCGGCTCTCTGGACCTTAGTATGCAGGGATGGGGGGCGCTTCTGTTCCTCGCCTTTCCGGGAGGCGCGCTAATGATGTGTTTTTTTATCATTGGGTTTCGCCTCGTTACCCCGACCCAGGCAGCGATTGCTGTCGGCTGCAACCCTTTGACCGCGATTTTGTTTGCCGCTTGGATTTTGAACGAACCCATTGGGTGGGGAAGTGCGATCGGGTTTGGGCTAGTCATGGCAGCGATTTTTTTTGCTAACAAAAAAGGGCCGGATAAAACTCAGATTGGTAACACATGAATTTGCATTCTTCACGGTTAGTCCTGATGGCAGTTCCAAATTTACGGGAAAGCCGTTTTTTCTATTTCAATCGGTGTTCTTGCTCAACGGTCTCGCCATCGGATACCCTCACGGGAAAGTTTAACTGGGTAAAGAGGAAACGAATGTCATGGACTCAGGTGTAGAAGCGCTTACTAGATACAAGATGTTCATTGGCGGAGAGTGGGTGGATTCTGTTTCCGGTGAGACATTCGAATCCTTCGATCCCTATACGGCGCAGCCGTGGGCTGTGCTACCGAAAGGCAACGCGGGCGACGTTAATCTTGCCGTTGACGCTGCCGACAGTGCGTTTAATGAGGGTGAATGGCCCTCTCTGACGGCCACGGCGCGCGGACATATGATCCGCAATTTTGCGGATTTGATTTCTGAGAAAGCGGAAGAGCTGGCAGAGATTGAAGTGCGCGACAACGGTAAGCTCATCGCTGAGATGAGCGCACAGTGTAAGTACCTGACCCAGTGGTACTACTATTATGCTGGATTGTGCGACAAGATAGAAGGTTCCGTGATCCCGATCGATAAGCCCGGACATTTCAATTACACGGTCTGGGAACCCCTTGGCGTTTGTGCCTGCATAGTTCCATGGAATTCTCCACTACTTCTCCTTGCTTGGAAGCTGGCGCCACTTCTTGCAGCGGGGAATACCGCAGTGATCAAGCCCTCGGAGTATACGTCCGCCTCGACCCTCGAGTTTATGAAAATCGCGGAAAAGGTGTTTCCGCCTGGCGTGGTCAATGTTGTAACAGGCTTCGGAGCAGAGGCGGGGGGTCCACTGGTAGATCACCCAAAGGTGGCGAAGGTTGCTTTCACGGGGTCGGATGTCACAGGTTCTGCAATATACGCGCAGGCCGCGAAGAACATGAAAAAAGTGACCATGGAACTCGGTGGAAAATCGCCGAACATCGTGTTTGCCGACGCGCATATCGATAACGCTGTAAAGGGCGTGATTTCAGGGATTTTTGCCGCAACGGGCCAGACCTGCATTGCGGGTTCGCGTCTGCTTGTTCAAAAGTCTATTCATGACGAATTTGTGGAAAAATTAGTTGAACTTGGTAGCTCAGCAAAAATCGGAAATCCATCCAGTTTCGATACGCAGGTTGGTCCAGTCACAAATATTCCCCAGTACGAAAAAGTCCTAGAATATATTGATGTGGCTAAGGGGGAAGGCGCAGAGGTGGTGCTTGGTGGCGGGACCCCGTCAGGCCCGGAAATAGGTGATGGTTGGTTTGTTGAGCCGACAATTTTTACCGGGGTCAGGAATGATATGCGTATCGCTCAGGAAGAAGTTTTCGGCCCGGTTCTGTCCATTATTCCGTTTGAAGACGATGAAGACGCTGTGAAGATCGGGAACGATGTTATTTATGGGCTAGCTGCAGGCGTATGGACCCAAAATATAGGAAGGGCGATCACGATGGCTGAGAGACTGCGGGCTGGGACAGTATGGGTAAACACCTATCGAGCCGTCAGTTACCTGTCCCCTTTCGGTGGATATAAGAGGTCCGGGATTGGCCGCGAAAGCGGAAAGGAAATGATCAAGGAATATCTGCAGCACAAATCAGTCTGGATAGAAACATCCAACGCGGAAGCGCCAAATCCATTTGTTTTGAGGTGAAAATACGCCGTCGCCTCGGCGTCTGCCTTGCCTTTTCCGATATGGTTGGTTTTTTATTTGGGTGCCGATGCAGCTATACGCCCAGTAAAAGCGCTCGCTAGTCAGACATAACTCGTCGGATAGAGCCTGAACGAAACTCAGTTGGATAAGGCGTCGTCAATGTCCAAATCACGCTCCCAGACTGGAGCGGTAAGGCGGCGTTTTCCGTCCGGTGTTTTCAGAATGCCGTCCTCATCCATGTTTATGCGGTCCCAGAGTTTGCAGGTGACCTGCACGTGCCTCTGGTCCAGAGCCTCGCAGTAATTTGTGTACTCGCAGACGATATTTTCATTCCCCTGGCCAAGACGCACTTTCAGAAACCAATCCGGGTCGGCTAGCGCCTGACGCGCGAAGCCGATGATGTCGCCGTTATCCTTCTCTAGGATAGCTTCCGCCTGCTGAAATCCATGCACACCCCCCGTTACCACAATCGGCGTGTTGTGGCCTGCCAACCGGATTGCATTACGAATTTTAGCGGCCGGTTCGAAATTGCGGCCGAATGGACCTTTTTCATCTGAGTAGTACTGTGGCATGCACTCGTACCCGCTGGGGCCGGTGTAGGGATAGGCTGCGCTGCCAACGGAAGGCTGCTGCGCGTCTTCAAACCTTCCGCCGCGGGAAAGCGAAAGAAAATTCATACCCGCTTCTGCAAAAGCAACGCCGATCTGGGCCGCCTCTTCAACTGTATTGCCGCCATCAACTATATCCTCCGCTAGGTAACGGCAACCAACGGTATAGTCGTGACCCACGCCGTCTCGAACTGCCTTGAATACTTCCAGCGGAAGCTTAAGTCGGTTTTCAATAGTTCCACCGTATCCGTCCTCGCGTGTGTTAAGGCGTGATAGTAATGAAGCCATTGTGTAGGCATGTGCGTAGTGAAGTTCGACACCGTCGAACCCGGCGTCCTTTGCGCGCGCCGCGGCGTCGGAGAAGAGGCCTGGAAGCACCTGCGGTAGCTGGGAAATTTGGGGGAGATCTGTGTCCGTGACGCGCTCGCGATACCCCATTCGCAGGCTTTCAAGTTCGCGCTCGTCGAGAATACCGTCAAGGTCTTTGTCCGGAAGAGATATCAGGTGCTCACGGATGCGCTCTTCGTCCCATTCCTCGGCGCATAACGCCTTGCGATGAGCCCCGGTGATCCTCAGGTATTCGCGGATAAACCGCTCCGGATCCGGGCGCCGTCGAATTGCGAGAAAGTCGATGCATTGAATAAATAGACGGGTGTGACCGTTACTGGCTTCGTGCACTGTGTCGACCAACGTACGTAGACCATCGACAAACCTGTCGTCGCCTATCCGCAATAACGGGCCGGATGGGATGTCCCGGATGCCGGTAGCTTCCACGACAATCGCACCGGGCCGACCACGGGCAAACCGCCCGTACCAGTCTAAAACTTCAGGTGTGACTTGCCCGTCGTTTGTTGCTCGCCAAGGCACCATCGCTGGAATCCAGGTGCGCTGTTCCAATTCTGTTGGCCCCAGGTCGATAGAAGTGAATAATCTCGATTGGGCGGCTTCTTCCCGACTGGGCCATTCACCAGGCTGCGGGTTCCATTTGATCCGTTCCGGTGGTCGCCACATGTCGGCTTCTCCGATAAAACAAATTCTATTATTTTAAGTTTAAAATAATATAATTTAAATTTCGTGACCGTACAATCGACTGTGCCAATTCAGCTTCTATTCAGGTGAAACGCGGTCTACGGGGCTGCGGTTATCGGTGAGGATCCCGATGGCGCACGGCCCCGTGGTGATACGGTGACGTCGATTTTTGATCCGCCGAGCGTCTTCTTCGAGATCTGGATCGTCGCGATCCGGTTTTCGCGGCTATACGTCAAGACGCTGGTCTCTGAACGGACAGTGGTGATCTCCTGCCAACGGAACTTGGGCATTTCCCGTAGGAAGAAATCGTAGGTCATGGACGGCCCCTGACCCGTAGCCATGGAAAGGCGCCCTATCCAATCATCTCGTGTGCCCAGAACAAGCGACCGTTCAACGTCCATTCTGGCGCCGGCCGGAACTGCGATATCTGAAAATTGCGCAAAACCAACTGCGGTTCGGGCGGTTGATGTGCTCGTTTCACCGGAACTCGTTTCATTAGAGGACGAGGTCGTGCCGCTAACTGGCACGCAGGCGGCAGTTAACATCCCGATCGCGAGCGCAATCAGGCCAAAACGGTAGTCGGATCGGAAGACATCTGTATAAGCCATGATCCAATATATCATGGGAATCCATGGATGACCGGATATGATTCGATCCGTTTTCAAAAAAATTTGGGGATATAAAAAATCTGGGCGATATTTAGCGGGTTGGAGAGATTACCGGCCCGATATTTCAAAATGTCTCGAGCTAAGGAGCATTATGGTAATTTGGGCCTTTACCCCTTCTGAAAAACGGCGGATTTCTGCGCATCCTAAAAAAGGTTACTTTTTTTATAAAAACATTACAAAAAGGTTTGACAGGCTGGGGGGTCAGCCAATATAAACTGCCTCCGCGCCAAGGGGGTTCCCGAGGCGCTTTTATTTCCATTAT
>JAYYZV010000107.1:0-8173 GCA_036339975.1 Pseudomonadota bacterium
CTAATTAGCGCAAATGCTGAGAAAATTAATGGCTAGTACGCGAATATGAGTCCGAGAGATGCTTCCTAATAAATTGGTGACCCGGCCTTAGAGTTGGTGCTGATGTTCGCATAGCGGCCGTGTCGACCGACAACGAGATGTTGCCTGAGCCCAAGAAATGGCCTCCAAAATAGCTCCAGCTGTTTCATAAAAATACGCCTTGGTCGCTATAAAACAACAGTGGGGTGATTTTAACTGATCCCCCTAGCTGCCCCACCGTCGACACGGATGTTGGTGCCAGTGGTGTATCCTGCGCGATCGCTGGAGATGAAGGTGACCATGTCGCCAAATTCTTCGGGGGTGCCAAAACGGCGGGAAAGCGTTGCGGCTTCCCGGTCGGCAAGCTCTTTCGTGCCTGGTACACCTTTTAGGGCGCCCCGCTGTTCTGCCGTTGACAAGGTCCGTTCGGTACGGACCGCTGAAGGTGATACAATATTGACCGTAACTCCATCAGCGATAACCTCAGCTGCCAGCGTCTTGCAGTAATTGGCTATTCCGCCGCGATATATATTAGAAAGCACGTTATCGTGGATTGGTTCACCGATGGCGGGCGCGCCGACAAGGATGACACGACCCCATGCGCGTTTTCGCATTGCGGGTACTACCATCTGGACCATCCGGATTAGGCTGAACATCATCATATTGGCATGGCTGGCGAGTTCGTCTTCGGAAACCTCAACCGCCTTGCGAAGTGGCGGCCCACCGTGATTGAGAAACAGGATGTCCGGGGCGCCGCCCATCGCCGAACAGGCCGTGCTCAGCAGTGTGTCCATATTCGTGGGGTCTGACAGATCGCCGGCAAGTCCACAGGTCGAGGTCCCTGTCTCGTCTGTAATGCGCTGGGCGGCGGCGATGGCACGGTCCCCATCCGCGCTGCTCACGCAGACATGGACGCCTTCGCGGGCCAGCGAGAGCGCAGATGCGAAGCCTAGCCCGCTGCTGGCGGCCAGCAACAATGCACGTTTGCCTTTTATTCCCAGGTCCATTGCATCCAACCTTATTCCCACAAATAGTTCGGGCGGATACCGCTGGCATCCGCCCGAATCTATACTTTTCGACAATCAGTTTATTTCAGCGGAGAGAACGGCGCTGCAAGGACGATTTTGTTGGTTTGAGTTTGTAGGGTCTGTTTGCGACCCTTCGGCGGCCAAATACCCTTAGATACTGCCTCGGCGCGCACTTCTGCTCGGTGTTCTAGGCTTTCATAAGCCCAGATGTGAACGAATTTGTTCAGATCTCCAGCATCTGTGTGCATTGCCATCACTAGTTCCGACATTTCGGTGCGTTTGCCGATTGCCTTTTCCCAGCTTTTATAGAGTTCCGGAATCATGCCCGGGATGATTTGGTACTCACGCCATTCGAAAATCGGCCCCTTGTTGCCCTTGGCAAAAGTCGGCGTGAACGGTGACGGCACAAATAGCTCAGACTGCATATGTTCCTGCAGATGGGCGACCTTCGGAGGCCAAGTGTATTTCTTGTCCTTCACCGACCGCGCCCGTTTCTTGTCACGCTCATCTGCGTTTTTGTAGGGCCAGATGTGGATGACCTCGTTCAGTGGTCCGATCTCGGTATGGAAGAAGGCTGAAATTTTCGAGAGGCTCTGGCGGTTTTTGTAGGCCTTGCCAAATTTGTCGATGAACTCCGGTACGCCGCGCGGTTTCAGGCGGTAGGTTCTGGTTTCGTATATCATTTATGCCCCCTGTCAGTAGATGGTTGTTGTGCAAAATTGTGGAAAGTGTGCCGTAGAAAGACGCGCGTGTCACGTGGGCTTCTATGGCCGACGACCGGATCGCATCCGCAGGTTTCACGACTCTGAACGAAAATGGTAGGCTGTCGACAAACAGAGGGAGAAACCATATGCCTGATACCGGAACCGCCCCCGTTTCAGAAACTGGTGCGTCCGCCTTGCCGTCGCGTGGAATTCATCATTTGGCGCTGACAACCGAAGACATGCAGAAGACGACAGATTTTTTTGTCAACGTTGTTGGTATGCCGCTGGTCCACGCGATGAAGGTGCCGCCTGGCGTCGGAACCGGTCCGGGCAATCGGGGCAATCCACCGTATGAGGAGATCCGGCATTATTTTTTTAATATGGGCAACGACAGCCTATTGGCCTACTTCGAAATTCCGAAAGGCGTGAAGAAACAGTCCGACCGGGACGATATCGGCGGCATGCAGCATTGCGCGTTTTCGGTAACGCCTACTCAGCTTGAAGCACTACGGCAGCGCCTTGACCGGGCGGGCGTTGAATACGACGGACCGGTAGATATTTTGCCGGGCCTGATGTCGATGTATTTCAAGGACCCCAACGGCGTGCGGATGGAAGCCTGCTGCCAGCCGGAAGAAGGCGACAATCCGAACGTGATTGGTTCGGTCCTTCAGACCAAGGCCCAGGCGCGTGCGGAATTGATATCCACCGGCGCTTCTGATGAATGGATTCATCAGGTCACGGCAAATTTGCCAGACTGAGTGCACTACTGAGTGTTGTGAGACCTCCGGCTTGGGGTCGGCCATTCTTATGCGTTCATGGCTTCCTGTTTTAACCGGTAAAACTCCGACGGTGGCGCCGGGCGGGTGTCGGTCCAAGCTTTCAGAACGGCATGCGCCTCGTGCCGGTGAGCCTGACGCTCCGGCTCGCCGATCACCTCGCAGGTGATCTCGAGGCGGATGCCGTTGGGGTCAAAGAAATAGATCGATTTGACGAACCCATGATCGGTCACACCGACCACCTCGATTCCGCCGTCCTCCAGACGTTTTTTCCAAGCTTCCACCTCGACGACCGTGCCGACATGCATGGCGAAATGATTAACCCAAGACGGCGTTTCCGGATCGGGGATGCAGGCGATTTCGTCGCCGAGGTCGAAAAATGCGATATAGCTGCCGTCGCCGAATTCAAAGAACAGATGCACATACGGGTCTGATTCGCCAGTGCTGGGCACATTGTCTGCCTGGATAACGT
This sequence comes from Pseudomonadota bacterium, assembly GCA_036339975.1. Classification (GTDB taxonomy): domain Bacteria; phylum Pseudomonadota; class Alphaproteobacteria; order MPNO01; family UBA830; genus UBA830. Next base: position 2,999 of record JAYYZV010000107.1, read on the forward strand.
GGGCCAGTGGCAGGCCGAGTAGGTCTTCGTAAAAGCTGCGGGTTTCTTCCGCGTTTCGGCACCGATAGGCATAATGGTGCAGGCCGCCGATCCGGTTGAGTTTCGTCATGGCTTCGTCTCCTTGTTCACGACGCGTCCAGCTCTCCGGCGACAAGCCGCCGCCGTATTTCCGCCAGTGTCGATTCTATACCCTGAAAATAGCTTTTCGACATGCGGTTGGCGAACTCTGCTTCTTCCGCGCTGCCGTCTTCAAGACCGTCGATGTCCAGCGAGAACGTAAAGCCGAGTCCCATTTCACCACTATCCAGTTCGATGATCTCGTTTATGACCGTGCCCATGGCGCTACTTTTCGTACGGACGAACGTCACGCGTTCCTCATGCTCGAATGTAACGCTTTCCTGCATTTTCTCACCGCGCAACGTAAAATCCCGAATTAGCCAGTCGTCGCCACGCTCGATTACCGTGCAGGCGCTCATGGCGTCTAGGAATGGTACCGGATTTTCCGCCTTCAGTACCAAGCCCTTCCAAATCTGGGTTTTCGTCAGGTTCGGTTTGCGGTCGTTGACCCGCATGGTGTGGCTTAGTGTGAACATCACTAATCTTTACTCCGTCGCCATATTAGCACCCGTAGTCGATAACGGATGGTTTCAAGGATCAACGCGATATTCTGTTCCGCTCCATCGATGCTATGCGGGGTGCCGTAGTACCGCAAGTGCGCCGTTCTATGCGTTCGACTGGTTATTTAACAGCTTGGGCCAGTGACCGGCCGGTAATCCACTTTCACGCACGACCCGCTGCGGATGGTGGTGAACGTCCTATACTACGAGCCGGACAAGGTGCGCCATATACTGGGATACAACCCGTGTTCAGGGGGCAAGGTTTCTACCGATGCCGTCGACTGACGCTGGGAAAAGGGGTGCGTAAGGTAACCTTTACTCGATCTCTCGTTCCTTACGGACACTGTCCAGCAAAGAAGACCGCATCAGCCAGGCTTTGGCTTTAACCGGATCTTCCGAATTTTCTCGCAATTCCATCTGGTTGGCCCGAATGATTTTCGGATCCTTTTCCTCAATCCGTTTCTTGTTCTCGATTGTAACGCTCTGCAGGAACTCCGTCGCGAGCTGGTGACGCTGGCGGTGATAGCGTTCGAACACATCTTCTTCCGCGCGCCCGTACCAGACATCACCGATCTTTTTAGTGATGTTCAGGCTGTCGTGAATGCCGGTATTTAGACCGAGGCCACCGAGCGGGTTATTCAGATGCGCGGCATCGCCAGCGAGGAAGATGCGTTCGACCCGGAACCTGTCCGCCACTCGCTGGTTTACCGTGTAAAGATTGCGATGCAGGATATCGCTGTGATCCATGTCCGACCGCAGGCCGTTAATGCGCTGTGTGACCCCCGTATCGGAGAGAAGGTCTTCGTCTTTTTCGTGTCCTTCCGTCGGGAACAGTGTGCGCCAAATTCCCTGGTCTTCGTCGCCCGGGACTTTGAAAACAGCGAACCACTCTGTGGGGTCCATCACGTAATTTCGGTTGAGGTATCCGTCGCTTGCAGAAAAATCATGTTCCGACGTCAGGACAAGGAAACGTTCGTCCCAGGTGAAGCCTGACATGAAAACACCGAGCCCGATGCGGATGGTCGACCGGCCACCGTCGCAGGCCAAGAGGTAACGGCCTTCAACCTTGTTCATCTCGCCCGCTGGATCCTCATATACGACAGTGACGCCCTCGTAGTCCTGCGAAAACGCTGTGACTTTAGACCCCAGACGTACATCGGCAATGTCGTGGGTCTTTACCGCCGCCAACGCGTCACGGGTAAGCTTCCACTGTTCATACTGAATCGCGAACGGAAAATCCGTTTCGTCATCAATATGTTTCATGTCGAACACCGCAATAATTTCCTGCGACTTACGGTCGCGAAACTGAAATGCTGGTGCCATCAAGCCCCTTTTCTTGAGCCCGTCGGCGAGACCCAGTGAGTCAAGCATTTCTAGCGTCGAGGCGTGGATAGTTGCAGCCCGCGGATCCCGGGGAGGCTCGTTGAAGGCCTCCAACACGGTGACGGGAATGCCTTGGCGGACCAAAGAAAGTGCCGCAACCATCCCAACTGGCCCGCCGCCGCAAATGATCACACGGTCATTCTTGCTCATACAATGCAACATAACGATTCTGTTGCGTCATTAATAGGAAATGGTTCTTACGATAGAGACTGTTTCATTTAGTACCGAACATTCGGTCCCCAGCATCACCCAGACCAGGCCGGATGTATGAATGATCGTCCAACTCCCGGTCGATCGCGCCGGTGATAACCGGAACATCCGGATGCGCCTTCGTAAAGGCCTCGACCCCTTCCGGAGCAGCCACGACGCAAACGAATTTTATGCGCTCCGCCCCGTATTGTTTAAGACGCTGCACTGCTGCGATGGCTGAGCCACCGGTTGCGAGCATCGGGTCCACGACGATACACTGCCGCTCATCAAGATTGTCCGGCAGTTTCAAGTAGTATTCCACTGGCACTTTCGTATCCGGATCACGATACAGCCCAATATGTCCGACCCGAGCTGCCGGGATCAGATCCAACATGCCGTCTAGCAGACCATTGCCCGCTCGGAGGATCGAGACAATACAGAGCTTTCGCCCTTCGAGCTTTAGACCGGTGGTAGTTTCCAATGGCGTTGCAACCGTAACTGTTTCGGTTTCTAAGTCGCGGCAAACTTCGTAAGCGAGTAGATGGCTTATCTCACGTAAGAGCTGGCGAAAATCGGACGCCCTAGTGCCTTGATCTCGGATCATAGTAAGCTTGTGCTGTACCAGCGGGTGATTGACTACCTCTACAGAGTTTTTTGTCTTGTTGGCCAATTGGATTTCTCCCTAGAAAACAGTTGCATCGCTGTCCAGTCGAATAGGCGGTCCGCCATCCGATCTGAGTTCCGCCGCGATTTTGCGTCCCGCGGACCATGTACCGCCCTGCAGAATACAGGAGAGCGGAAGGTCGTCGGCGCCTCGGTTAAGCGACGTCCGGATGTCTTCCGCTAATCTGTCTAGAAGGGCGACAGTCAACGCTCTCCACTCAACGATCAATTCGGTATTAGGCTTATGAGCTAAAGTGAGCAGGGATTTGTTTTTAAGGCGCAAAACGCCCGCATCAATGAAAAGCCCACCATTCCGGTATTCGGCCAAGCCCGTCAATTCGTTCAAGTTCGCCACCGTCACATCCATCTGTTGAAGTGGTTCAACCAAGGAGTAAGAAAGCCATTGCGACAACTTATGAAACGGGACAATGCCATTAGTCGCATCGGCGCGCGACAAGGCTCTGTGACGGCCGACGTCCCCTAGTCGCTGATCACCTATTTTTACCGACGATGGCCAGATATCTGTAAGCGATTCTAGCACGGCGACAAGTATGTCGCGTGCCTCTAGCTTCGGGCGTGCGGCAAGCGCTGGAATCAGGTTGCCGGGTCGAACTTCGTCGCCACGCGCATATAGAGAAAGATGTTTTTTTATCGTGTGCCCGAGATTTTGAAGCAATTTGGCCCGCTGTTGGAGGCCGACTAGGGGGTTGGCATCCGTTACCTGAAACGCGTCCGCTAGCATCTGCGCTGATATCGTCGTAAGCGTCGCCGCGTCTGCACGAAGCGGATCACCTGCCTGACTGCTAAGCATACCGGACTCAAACAGCCGTAGACTGGCAAGCGCTAGGCCTTCTGATCTTCCAAGCCGCATGCCGGTAGGCTCGTCGGCGTAAACCCAATCCGGCCCGGCGCCTGCGTCCAGCAAGACAGAGATGACTGCAAGGTCGCCGGCGGCGGCAGCTAGTCGGTTACCCGACAACCCGTGTTCCGTCGACAGGTCTTTCCATATATTTCTTCCGCCGATCTCGAAATGCCGCCAGCGGCTATGAAGCGGGATATTCAATTCTGGGTAGTTGGTTTCTATCTCCGCGATAACACGTGATACCGCATAAGGTAACTTAGCTAAGTCTACGTGGAACCATGGTAGGTTGCCATTTAATCCAGTGCTCAGGAGTTCTGTACAGCATACACGTACCGCCTCCGGTGACAGAAGCATACCTACCGGATCAGGGGCGGAGGTCGTCAACGTCAAAACAGCGCTCGTCCCTTCGTAGCTTTCAGCCCTTTGTCGTCCTTGATTTTAGTACTGGTGAAATAGCCGGCGGCTTTTTTTGCCTCCATCTCCACTGTGGCATCTGCGGGGATCAGTTCCTCGGGCAAATCAATTCGCTCTCCGATCTCGACCCCCTGGCCAGCAAGAGCGTCATGTTTCATGTCGCTCATCGAGGCGAACCGGTCGATTCGCTCCACCCCCAGCCAGTGGAAAATATCGGGCATCAGTTCTTGGAACCGCGCGTCCTGCACTCCAGCGATGCACTCTGTGCGTTCAAAGTATTTTGCTGCACTGTCACCCTCTTTTTGTCGCTTTCGAGCGTTATAAACCAAAAACTTGGTAACTTCGCCAAGTGCCCGACCTTCTTTTCGATTGTATACGACGAGCCCGTTGCCGCCTGCCTGCGCCATCTCGACGCAAATCTCTATGCCGTGTGTTAAATAGGGTCGGCACGTACATATGTCGGATCCGAATACGTCGGAACCATTACATTCATCGTGAACTCGACAGGCTAACGGAACAGATTTGTCTGACAGGGCGTCAGGGTTGCCAAAAATATAGGCCGATAGTCCACCGATGGGTGGCAGAAAAACCTCCAAATCGCTGCGGGTAACGAGTTCAGGGTACATGCCGCCCGTATAGGTGAACAAAGACTGCCGCAGTGTCGCTGTGTCACACCCCATGCGCTCAGCCATTCCAGGCAGGTGCCATACCGGGTCGACCGCGATTTTGGTAACATGGACATCCCCGTTTTTCATCAGGATCTTGCCATCCGCCTTTAGTCGACCAAGCTCTGTTGCTTCACGAAGTTCCAACATTGAAAGGCGCGCCTGTGTGATGGCAATGGTAGGCCGAATGTTAAGCCCCGCCTCTAGCTGTTCTCTGAAACAGTCGGTGATCATGTGGCCCAACGGATCTAGCGATACAATTTTTCCACGGTCCGACCATTGTGGATAGGGACCAATCTTCGCGACCGGCATAGTGTTATGCAAATCGGGCCGAAAATCGGGGTTTAGGCGTCCGGCGGCCACGGATGCCGCGAGATAGACT
>JAYYZV010000108.1:0-8333 GCA_036339975.1 Pseudomonadota bacterium
GGTGTGGTGATCAAATTCAATAAACGTCACCGGGCTCTGAATGCGGTAATAAAATGCGCTATCTTCCGTGGTTCCTCCGATCCAACAAAAATGGGTGTCCGAGAGATAATGTTCTATCTCGGCCATTTTCGCGGCGCGCGGCCCGTCTGGTAGAGTGACCAAATAAGCCTCAGCGAGATCTAAAAGATCGCGCTGTTGCTGTTTCGATATTGCATCAGCTCGCAGCCCTTCATAGGGTACGATGCGGTTATCCTGATATGCGCCGCCAAGGTGCAGATTGTCCGCGAAATGGCGCCGCCCCTCTGGCAGGTCTCCGCCCATCATCGACTTGGCGACTAGCGCCTGAGCCTGTTCGGTTCTTGAGAAAGAGCGCATAAGGGAAAGCCCAAACCTCTCCTCATCTTCAAACAGATGGATGCGGTCATATCGACCGTCGTCGCCGTGGGTGGGTTCCGCGCCCATGAAAGCAGGGGTCAGCACCATCTGGTCGTTTAGCAGAAAACAGTTCAGACACAAGTGATGGCCGAATAGTTGCCAGCCCCATGGCGCGGCGCGGGATGGGTTGCCGAACAAACAGAAAATATAGCTCCATTCTCCGAGCACAAGCGGTAGCCCAGTCAGCTCCCCGAGAAATCCGTTCAACCGCATTACGTCCCTCGACATCTCGTAGCCCTTTGGAGCCATACTAGCGCGCAAGACCTCCATTACGGCCTCTCGTATCTCCATCGGATGTTCGTCCAGGCGGAGGCCGTGGGTTTCAACGTAGAGCTCTGTGTTTTGCCAATTTCGCCGCTGGTTAGAATCGGCCGGAAAGTGCATCGACGCTTTCTGATTTGGTGTCAGCATTGTCATCAGAGCACTAACTGCATCGATCGCGGCCGCGTTGGGTGCGTCATCCGATCGAAGGCCGAAGAGACCCGTCTGCGGGCGGCCCTCTGTAGTTATTCCCGTGAATGGGTCGTTCAACATGCGCTGCCAGCTCCGGAAGAGCCCCCTTGGTCGGTCCCCTTGCATCCTAGCGCTGGTGTGGCAGCGAGCTGTCGTAGCAGCGTCACGTAACGTTGTCGGCACATATGGCCGGAAATTCTGGCTAGACATGTTTAACCCTACATCGGAGGTGGCTCAGGATACAAATTAAGGCCCTTATAGCCGGGCCTAAAGGGCCAAAATCATATCGGCGTCGCATCGCATAACGGGTGTAAAATGATAACCTTTGACGGACGCGAAAAACCCAGTTGTAAAGGCTAGATTAGTCTCCCGGAAGCGCGTCGATCTTTTTCTTAAGCTTTACGTATTCCATTGAGTTTGGGTCTACGGATTTCATCAAACGCGACCATTGTCTTCTGGCAGTTTTCACGTCGCCGGCTGAGAGTGCGAGCTGACCCGACAACCAGAGCCCGCGAGGGTGCCGATCGTCGCGAGCAAGGATGCGATTGACGACCGGTTTAAGAACATTTGCCAGCGGTGCGGCCGGTGCGGCGGCATTGACAATGGCATTGGCATAAGCCAGCTGCGCTTCAATGTCTTTTGGCCGGAGGTCGGCAACTTTCCCCAGAGCATCTCGGTACGCTTCCTTTTGGCCCAAGACCATTCGCGCCCGGGCTAGGCGTTTCCAACCGGCCACGTCGCCGGGGTTTTCCTCCAGCCGGTTGGCCAGCCGGTCGACCATCCCGCGGATCATTTCCTCGCGGTCCTCAGGCGACATACTCTGCGCTGCCCGCATCTGCTCACGGGTGGGTCCGCGCGGCACGGCAATGCCGCCCGATTGTACCTTCTCACGCAAGCTGGCGATTTCGTCAGATGTTAGGCCGATTTCCTTTGATATCCGGTCGATCTGTATTATGAGAAAACTTAGCCAGGGGGCATCCGACTGAGAGCGGGCTTCCAGAATTAGCCAGCGGTTAAGCGCTTCGCGCAGCCGACCACCCTGCTGGTCGGCAAGACCAAGGTAATACATCGCGCGCGGATCCTCGGGGTCGCGGCGCGTGGCTTCTCGGAATGCGGCTTCTGCGCTTGGAGTAACTTGGCCGTTCGCGGCGAATACAATTGCCTCGCCGTTCCGCGACGCATACTCGGCGTTCTCTGGTGCAAGGTTCATCGCCTGCGTATAGGCAACGGCTGCCTGCTGATAGCGCTTTATTGACTTCAACGCATCGCCCAGAGCTGCCCAGTTCTCAATATTTTTGGGATCCTGATGTACTGCTTCGGTGAGATCGTGGATTTTAGCATCGTGGTTCACGGAGCTCTTTCCGCGCTTTTGATCGAGTGCAAGTTGGGGCGTTTGCTGCAACGTAGGCTTACCCTGATATAGGTAGGCTGCTAGGGCTAAAACTGGGACGAAAATACCGGCTATAACAGCCAAGGTCGGCGCGCGGCGTCCAGACGCTGTATTTACCGTGTCGACTTCGTCAATAGAGATGATACGACGGCTAATTTCCGCACGTGCGGCTTTGGCATCATCCTCGCCGATCAGGCCGCGTTCCCGGTCGCGGTCGACCTCCGCCAGTTGATCCTTGTAGATCGCGAGTTCCTGATCCCTTCGGCTCGCGCCACTGACACCGGAATGGAGGAAGGGCCAAGCGATTAATAACGCTGCGCCCAGCGTCATTAGTGTCAGAAATACACCGAGGATCACTTATCCCGCTCCCTCGACAATGCTTTTTCAAGCTGATCTTGTTCTTGGGTAGTCAGGGGCGCCGCCGTTTCTATCACGTCCGGCGCCGGACGGCGGCGGTGCCACAAAACCACGCCGAAAATCCCAGAAATTAGAATCAATAGCGGACCTATCCAGAGTATCAGCGTCGATGTTTTGAAGGGTGGTCGGAGTAGAACGAAATCGCCGTATCGGTCGACTATAAAGGATACGGTCTCTTCGTCGGAGTCACCGGCAAGAAGGCGCTCCCGTACCAGCAGCCGTAGGTCTCGCGCCAGCGGTGCATCGGAATCATCAATCGACTGGTTCTGGCAGACCAAGCAACGAAGTTCCTTACTGATTTGCCGCGCACGTTTCTCCATTGTGAGATCCGTTAGAATTTCGTCCGGTTCCACTGCCAGCGCCGCCGGCGCTATCAGGGACAAGAGAAGGACCACCCGTACGATCATCCTGCAACCTCTCTTAACAACGGACGAATAATGCTTTCGAGTTGTCCTGGATTGATCGATCCTACATGTCGGTAACGGATATTGCCCTCCGCATCTATAACAAAAGTTTCCGGGTAACCGTAGACGCCCAAGTCAATGGCGACCCTGCCGTTGGTGTCAGCACCGATACGTGCAAAAGGATTTCCCATCTGGTCGAGAAAACGTATAGCGTTTTCGGGTTTGTCCCGAATATTAATCCCGTAGATCGTTACTCCGTCGCGGGCCAACGTCATCAGAATCGGATGTTCCACCCTACATGGTGGGCACCAGGACGCCCAGACGTTTACCAGTGATACCTTACCCTTAAGGTCCGATGTCCTAAGCCCGTCATTGCGTCCCTGAATTGGGGGCAGTTCGAACTGCGGAACAGGCTTATCGATCATCGCTGAGGGCAGCTGCGAGATATCTTTACCGCCTGGGCCCACCTGCCAGAGATAGAAGCCGAAGATGACGGCTAGAGCGGCAAAAATCACGATGGGAATGATAGTGATGGGTTTCATAGGCTAAGTCTCTGTTCAGGCTACGGACGGCGACTTTGCCGTGGCTCTTTTGGGTGCGCCAACACGCAGCCGCCGATCGGTCAGTGATACCAACCCGCCAACCGACATGAAAATCGCGCCAGCCCAGATCCAAGGCACTAGCGGGTTGTGGTATATGCGCGTCGCCCATCCGCCCTTGCCGTCAGAGTCGCCCAGTACGATGTATACATCGGCCATCGGTGTTGTATAGATTGCGGCCTCGGTGGTGGTCGACCGCTCCGCGGGATAACTGCGTTTTTCGGGTAACAGGTCTGTGATTTTTTCGTCGCCGCCGGTCAATTCGAACGTACCCCGCAAAGCCGTATAGTTTGGTCCTCGTACCTCTCCGGCTCCCTTGAAGGTGACCTTATAGCTCGCGAGATCGACGGTATCGCCGGGCTTCATAACCTGAATGTGCTCAGTCTGCCACGCCGACGAAGCGGTAATACCTGCAACCATAATACCAAGTGATGCATGGGCGATCGCGGATCCCCAGGCACTACGTTGCAGGTTGATAGCGCGTCGTATGCTTTGTGCTAACGAAATGCGGAATAGGCTGCATCGTTCGGCGAGATCGACTGTGGCCCCGACAATCAGCCAGGCTGCCACACCTAGAGCGATGGCCGCGATTACATCGGTTTCCCCATCCAGCCATAACGAGCCAGCTGCAATCAAGGCGGCCATCAGCGCGGCCAATTTTAGGCGCCCAAATACGCCGGTGAGATCGCCACGTTTCCACGCCATCATTGCGCCGACAGGGCAAGCGATTAGCAATGGTGTCATCAGCGGTACAAAAGTTGCGTTGAAGAACGGTGCGCCGACGGAAACCTTTCCACCATCTACAGCATCCAGCATTAGCGGATATAGCGTTCCGAGAAGAACAACGGCGGTGGCTGTGGCAAGCAAAAGGTTGTTCAGCACGAGCGCGCCTTCGCGGCTGATCGGGGCGAAAAGGCCGCCGGTTTTTAAGACCGGTGCGCGCACCGCAGACCGCGCCAGGCCCCCCCCTATAACGATGACTAGTAAGGCAAGAATAAAAACGCCACGCTCCGGATCGGTGGCGAAAGTATGTACCGACGTCAGTACGCCGGACCGTACTAGGAATGTACCCAGTAACGACATACCAAAGGCAATGATAGCGAGCAGGAGCGTCCAGCTCTTGAGGGTATTGCGGCGTTCGACTACCAGCGAGGAGTGCAACAGCGCCGTGCCAACTAGCCAGGGCAGGAAAGATGCATTCTCGACTGGGTCCCAGAACCACCAGCCCCCCCAGCCCAGTTCATAATAGGCCCACCAGCTTCCCAATGCGATGCCGATGGTCAGTGCTATCCATGCTGCTAGGGTCCAGGGACGCACCCAACGTGCCCAGGCGGGGTCGACACGTCCCTCGATCAGCGCCGCGATCGCAAACGAGAATGCCATTGAGAAGCCCACATACCCGAGATAAAGAAACGGGGGGTGGAAGGCGAGGCCAGGGTCTTGTAGGAGCGGGTTGAGACCTTCTCCTTGGATCGGTGCTGGGTCGAGTCGCAGAAATGGGTTCGACGTGAAGAGCAAAAATGCCAGAAACCCGAGCCCGATCAGTCCCTGAATACCGAGCACTCGAGCGCGTAATTCAGCCGGTAGGTTGCGTCCAAATTCCGCCACCAGCAGGCCAAACAGCGCTCGTATCAGGATCCACAGCAACATTGAGCCCTCGTGATTCCCCCAAACCCCGGATACCTTGTAAAGCATTGGTTTCAATGTGTGAGAATGCTGGGCGACTAGCGCCACTGAAAAATCGGAATTGATGAATGTGATGGTCAGCGCGACGAACGCCATCGTGACGAACAAAAACTGTCCCCGGGCCGCAGGTCCGGCGACACCCATAAGGACTGTGTCTTTCCTGTGTGCGCCGATTAATGGAACGATCCCCTGAACCGCTGAAAGCATAAGCGCAAGCGCGATTGCATAATGACCGATTTCCGGAATCATTTCTCCGTGCTTCCCTTCCACTTCCCCGATTCGCGAAGCGCTTCCGCGACCTCTGGCGGCATGTAGTTTTCGTCGTGCTTTGCCAGCACTTCGTCTGCGCGAAAATGGCCGTCCGAGTGCATACGGCCCTCCACCACTACACCTTGACCCTCTCGGAACAGGTCCGGCATGATACCGCGATAGGCGACGCGGATTTCATTGTTCAGATCCGTAATTGCGAAGTTATGCGTCAACCCGTCGGCTGCCTTCTGCCAACTTTCCGGCTTTACCAGCCCGCCCACCCTGAGGCGCCGGTCGATGCTCAGCTCCCTGTTAGTGGCAATGTCTGTCGGGCTATGAAAAAACACGATATTGTCTTCGAATGCAGTCAAAACAAGAGCGGCCGCGGTGGCGAGCAGAAGCCCGCCAATCATAACTACCATAAGGCGGCGACGTTTTCGCGTCACGTGGCATCCTCTGATGACTGATCACGCCGCCGTCTAGGCGGCGAGGCAGTTTCCAGTTCGATCAACTCGCGTTCCCGCGCCCTCATCCTGCGGAGACTGGTAAAAATTAGGCCGCCTATAACGAGGACGGCAATACCCCACGCTGGCCACACGTATGCGCCGTATCCACCCATATTGAAAATCTCAGTCATCGTTCCGGTTGCTCTTAATCTGTCATTGTTTTTTCGAGAGGACGGAAGTCCAGTTCTTTATTTACGCTCCCCGAGGATATAATCGCCAGAGCAATACTAAAGTACAGAAGGCTCTCTTATCTACGAACAGATATAGGTCTCTGATCATCCTCAGGCTACATGTCCGATTGCTCAATAGCAGCTTCGGCGTGAATTCGCGCCGACTGGTGCGCATTGATGCGTCGCGATGCTAGTTCCGCCCGTATTCGGATAATTAAAAGCGTAAAGAAAAGGGTCGTGAATCCGACGGCCATCAGTATAAGTGGAATTAACATCGAGCTGTGTATCGATGGCATGCCGATCTTGGTGACGCTGGCGGGCTGATGCAACGTGTTCCACCAATCGACAGAGAACTTGATGATCGGCAAGTTGACGCCGCCGATCAGTGCGAGGATGGCTGCCGCCTTTTCGCCCCGCCCCGCATCGTCAAAGGCGTTGGCCAGCGCAATAAATCCGAGATAGAGAAAGAGTAGCACTAGCACGGAGGTCAAGCGGGCGTCCCAGACCCACCAAGTACCCCACATTGGCTTGCCCCAGAGCGACCCAGTCGCGAGGCAGACAAGCGTGAAGCAAGCGCCGATCGGCGCCGCGGCAAGCGCGCTGACATGTGCCATCGGATGTTTCCAGATAAGTCCGACGGCGCTGGCCACGACAATGAAAGCGTAGGCAAACATTGCCATCCACGCCGACGGGACATGGACGTACATTATCCGGACTGTTTGTCCCTGTTGATAATCCGGCGGTGAGGCCGCAAAGGCATAATACACTCCTGCGCCTATCAAAATTATAGTAGCCGCAGTCACGTAGGGAAGAAACGCGTTTGCTAGTTTGAGAAAGCGTTTCGGATTGGCGTATTTTTGGAGCATTTCCGTCCCGGTTCTTAGCTGTGTTTTCCTTTCCACAATTGTGGAGAGTTGTTGTTACAGGAATCTATGATTAACTGGTAAATAAGTAAGATTGAAGTGATTTCAGGACGACATACTAATTGATGACACTATTAAGGGCCCGGTGTCGTCCTGCGGACCCTAACGATATCCGTACATTCTATGGTGGTCCGCCACGTATAACCGGCAAGATACCCTGATCAAAAATTTATTTCCCATAACGATCGATGTATAGAAAATGGTACCGACCAGAGAGCAAGGGAGGCCAGTTACCGTCGCGGAGCCCGGGGTTATAGCGCCGTATCATTCATTTGGTTTTAGTCACTCTCTAGTCGGCTGCTAATTTCAGCGCAATCGCGCAGCACCAAGGGCAAAGTACTAGACATGCGAGTAACAACCCGCTTAGGAAAAGCAACTGCTGAGTGACAGGAAATCCGCCAATAGATGCCTCGACCGCCCCGGCTCCAAAAATCAGCACCGGAATGACCAGTGGGAGTACCAGCAATGAGAATAAAACACCGCTTCTGCGTGCGCCCAACGTTAGAGCCGCCCCTAACGCCCCTATCAAACTGATGATCGCGGTCCCTAAGGCCATCGAAAATGTTAAAACAACATATCCATCCAACTGGAGATTTAGCAGGACACCAATTAGCGGAGCGGCCACCAAAAACGGAACGCCAGTGGTTATCCAATGTGCCAGGATCTTCGCAAGTGCTGTAATCCAGAGCGGTTGCGGTGCGACAACAAGTAGGTCTAGCGTGCCATCTTGGAAATCGTTCTGGAATAGGCGGTCGAAAGACAGCATCGCTGATAAAAGCGCCGTAACCCAAAGGATTCCAGGAGCCATACGGGCCAACATGTTAGGCTCTGCGCCGACGCCAAACGGGAATAAAGAGGCTGCGATAACGAAGAAAACGATCACCATAAATGTGTCGCTTAGTTGGCGAAGCGCAATGCGGATGTCACGTGCGATAAGGGTGGAGAATGCGCTCATAACATATTACCTGAAGTGGATTTGGTAACGCCCGACTCGTTCCAGAGTGTTTTGTTTTTCCACGCGAAGGCCGAGGTGTCGATTTGCACCGCGTCGTCGATCGCGATTGGCACAGTTGTCGATGCGCCGACCAGGCCGCCGGCAGC